>NZ_JBHXRL010000014.1:0-204441 GCF_042717315.1 Streptomyces sp. NPDC058650 | reverse complement strand
CGTAGCCCTTCGGGCACGGGAGGTACCCCCACCGCGTCGACTCCCTCCTCCGCCTTGCGATGCACGCCACCAGACGCCGCTCCCTGATCCGGCCTGATCCAAACGACAGACCCTAGTAGGCGACGCCCACGCCCTGCTTGACCGTCGCCGGGGCGTCGATCATCGCCAGCATCGCGTGGGCCACGTCCGCGCGGGCCAGCGTGCGGCCCCGGGGCGGATTGCCGCCGACGACCGTGCGGTACCGGCCGGTGAGCGGCTTGTCGGTCAGCTTCGGCGGGCGGACCGAGGTCCAGTCCGTGCCGCTCGCCGCCAGCGCGGACTCCATCACCCGCAGATCGGCGTAGACGTCCTTCAGGACGCTGCTGATCACCGCGAGGACCGCCTTGTCGAGCACCCCGTCGCCCGCCGCGGCGGGGCCCACCGGCGCCGCGCTGACCACCAGGAGCCGCCGGACCCGCTCCGCCTCCATCGCCGTGAGCACCGAGCGCGTCAGCCGGGCCGCCACGCCCGTGGCCGCGTCAGCGCGACCGCGGGCGCCGAGGCCCGACAGCACGGCGTCCCGGCCGGTGACGGCCGCGCGCAGCGTCTCCGGGGCGGCGAGGTCGGCCCGGTGGACCACGAGCCGCTCCCCGGTCACCGCCAGCCGCGCCGGGTCCCGCACCACCGCCGTCACCTCGTGGCCCGAGGCCAGTGCCTGGCGGACGATCTCCCGGCCGATGCCGCCGGTCGCGCCGAAGACAGTGAGCTTCATGTCGCACCCTCCCGGGGTGGGTAAGTGTTCACTCACCCCCAGGGTGGGTGGATACTCACTCACGCGTCAAGCGTGGCTGGAGGATGCATGGAACAGAGGCCGACCCGCGTACGGATCGTCGACGCCGCGCGCGACCTCATGCGGACGGCGGGGCTCGCCCGCACCACGACCAAGGAGATCGCCAAGGCGGCAGGCTGCTCGGAGGCGGCGCTCTACAAGTACTTCGCGAGCAAGGAAGAGCTCTTCCTGACCGTCCTCGACGAACGGCTGCCCCGGCTCGGCGGGCTGCTCGCCGCCCTCGCCGCCGACCCCGGCAGCCGCACCGTCGAGGAGAACCTCACCGAGATCGCCCGGCAGGCCGCCCTCTTCTACGAGGAGAGCTTTCCGATGGCCGCCTCGCTCTACGCCGAGCCGCAGCTCAAGGCCCGCCACGAGGAGGGCATGCGCCGCCTCGGCGCCGGCCCGCACAAGCCCGTCGAAGGGCTCACCGCCTACCTCCGCACCGAGCAGCGCCTCGGCCGCGTCGGGGCCGACGCCGACCCGCGGGCGGCGGCCGCGCTCCTCCTCGGCGCCTGCGTCCAGCGGGCCTTCGCGTACGAGATGACCGAGGACGGCCCCGGGCCGCTCGACGACTTCGCCCGCTCGATCGCGCGCACGCTGATGCGCGGGATCGGCTAGAGGGTCGGTCCACGGTTCAGCCGGCGATCCAGTCGTCGATCCCCGCCAGCAGCTTCGCCCTGACGCCCTCCGGGGCCGCCGAGCCCCGCACCGACTGACGGGCCAGCTCCGCCAGCTCCGCGTCCGTGAAGCCGTGGTACCGGCGGGCGATCTCGTACTGCGCCGCGAGCCGGGACCCGAAGAGCAGCGGGTCGTCGGCGCCCAGCGCCATCGGCACACCCGCCTCGAAGAGCGTCCGCAGCGGTACGTCCTCGTGCCGCTCGTACACCCCGAGTGCCACGTTCGACGCGGGGCAGACCTCGCAGGTCACCCCGCGCTCCGCGAGCTTCCGCAGCAGCCGGGGGTCCTCCGCCGCCCGCACCCCGTGGCCGACGCGCGAGGCCCGCAGATCGTCCAGGCAGTCCCGTACGGAGGCGGGGCCCGTCAGCTCCCCGCCGTGCGGGGCCGCGAGCAGACCGCCGTCGCGGGCGATCGAGAACGCCCGGTCGAAGTCGCGCGCCAGGCCCCGCCGCTCGTCGTTGGAGAGCCCGAAGCCGACCACGCCCCGGTCCGCGTACCGCACCGCGAGCCGGGCGAGCGTCCGCGCCTCCAGGGGATGCTTCATCCGGTTCGCGGCGACGAGCACGCGCATCCCGAGCCCGGTCTCCCGGGCGGCCGCGTCGACCGCGTCCAGGATGATCTCCATGGCCGCGATGAGCCCGCCGAGCAGCGGGGCGTACGAGGTGGGGTCGACCTGGATCTCCAGCCACCCGGAGCCGTCCCTGACGTCCTCCTCGGCGGCCTCGCGGACCAGCCGCCGGATGTCCTCGGGCTCGCGCAGGCAGGAGCGCGCGATGTCGTACAGGCGCTGGAAGCGGAACCAGCCGCGCTCGTCGGTCGCCCGTAGTTTCGGGGGCGTCCCGCTGCTGAGCGCCTCGGGAAGATGGACGCCGTACTTGTCGGCCAGCTCGATGAGCGTCGTGGGCCGCATCGAACCGGTGAAGTGCAGGTGCAGATGGGCCTTGGGCAGCAAGGTGATGTCGCGTGAAACGTGCTCCATCGACTGATACTGCCGCACCCGAATGGACGAAGGCACCCCGTTTCCCCGATCGGGACCTTGCTAGAACGCAAAAACGGGCCCCCGCTCCGAAGAGCGGGGGCCCATCAGGTCACGCGATCAGGCAGTCGCCTCGGCGAGCAGCTTCTGGATCCGGGACACGCCCTCGACCAGGTCCTCGTCACCGAGCGCGTAGGACAGGCGCAGGTAGCCCGGCGTGCCGAAGGCCTCGCCGGGGACGACCGCGACCTCGGCCTCGTCGAGGATCAGGGCGGCGAGCTCGACGGAGGTCTCGGGGCGCTTGCCGCGGATCTCCTTGCCGAGCAGCCCCTTCACCGAGGGGTACGCGTAGAACGCGCCCTCCGGCGTCGGGCAGTACACGCCCTCGATCTCGTTCAGCATCCGCACGATGGTCTGGCGGCGGCGGTCGAAGGCGGTGCGCATCTCCGCGACCGCGTCCAGGTTGCCCGAGACGGCGGCGAGGGCGGCGATCTGCGCGACGTTGCTCACGTTGGACGTGGCGTGCGACTGGAGGTTCGTCGCGGCCTTCACGACGTCCTTCGGGCCCACGATCCACCCGACGCGCCAGCCGGTCATCGCGTACGTCTTCGCGACACCGTTGACCACGATGCACTTGTCGCGCAGCTCGGGCACGATCGCCGGCAGCGAGGTGAACTTCGCGTCGCCGTAGACCAGGTGCTCGTAGATCTCGTCGGTCAGGACCCACAGGCCGTGCTCGACGGCCCAGCGGCCGATCGCCTCGGCGTCGGCCTCGGGGTACACGGCGCCGGTCGGGTTGGACGGCGAGACGAAGAGGACGACCTTGGTCTTCTCCGTGCGCGCGGCCTCCAGCTGCTCCACGGAGACCCGGTAGCCGGTGGTCTCGTCGGCGACGACCTCCACCGGGACGCCGCCCGCGAGACGGATCGACTCGGGGTACGTCGTCCAGTACGGCGCCGGGACGATGACCTCGTCGCCCGGGTCGAGGATCGCGGCGAAGGCCTCGTAGATCGCCTGCTTGCCGCCGTTGGTCACGAGGACCTGGGAGGCGTCGACCTCGTAACCCGAGTCGCGCAGCGTCTTGGCGGCGATCGCGGCCTTCAGCTCGGGCAGACCGCCGGCCGGCGTGTAGCGGTGGAACTTCGGGTTCCTGCAAGCCTCGACGGCCGCCTCGACGATGTAGTCGGGGGTCGGGAAGTCGGGCTCACCGGCGCCGAAGCCGATCACCGGGCGTCCGGCGGCCTTGAGGGCCTTGGCCTTGGCGTCGACGGCGAGGGTGGCGGACTCGGAGATCGCACCGATGCGGGCGGAGACCCGACGCTCGGTGGGAGGGGTAGCAGCGCTCATACGGCCCATCGTCCCAGACCTCGTCAGGGCCCGGCACACAGGTTTCACGGACCGGACAGGAATGGTCATTCCCGGTCGTACGCCCGTCCGAGGGCAGGTCGGCGTGGTTTCTGTTCGACGCGGACCCCCATCACCACGTATGCTCACTGCTCGTTGGCCCGCACCGACCACATCTCACGATGCGGTAGGTTGAGGGACACCAACAAAGGGTCGTAGCTCAATTGGTAGAGCACCGGTCTCCAAAACCGGCGGTTGGGGGTTCAAGTCCCTCCGGCCCTGCTACACACACCGCCAGGTGTTGTGCGCATGTACGTACTTCATTGCACCGCCGTGCGGCTCCATCCCGGGCGCGGCACGGCCGACCCGGAATCAGGTGAGAGATCGTGACGGACGCCGTAGGCTCCATCGACATGCCTGATGCCGACGACGAGGCCTCTGAGTCCAAGAAGAAGGCCCGCAAGGGCGGCAAGCGCGGCAAGAAGGGCCCCCTGGGCCGTCTCGCGCTCTTCTACCGCCAGATCGTGGCGGAGCTCCGCAAGGTCGTCTGGCCCACTCGTAGCCAGCTGACGTCGTACACCACTGTGGTGATTATCTTCGTCGTCATCATGATCGGCCTTGTCACCGTGATTGACTATGGCTTCCAGGAAGCAGTCAAGTACGTCTTCGGCTGACTTTTTGTTCCACCCCATCTGTATCGCAGGAAGAAGCAGCCACCGTGTCTGACGCGAACCTGAACGACGCCGTCGAGTCCGAGTCCGTCGAGGACGAGCTGGACATCGTCGAGGCCGCCGACGAGGACCAGGCCGACGCTGCTGACGACGCTGCTGGCGAGGCCGCCGAGGAAGCCGCTGTCCACGTCGAGGACGAGGACGAGGCGGAAGCCGACGAGACCGAGGACTCCGTCGAGGAGTCCGACGACGTCGAGGAGTCCGACGACGAGGACTCCGACGTCGAGGAGTCCGTCGAGGCCGAGGACGCCGAGGACGAGACCGAGGAGGAGGCCGAGCCGGCCGCCCCGGTCGACCCGGTCGCCGCGCTTCGCGAGGAGCTCCGCACCCTTCCCGGCGAGTGGTACGTCATCCACACCTACGCCGGCTACGAGAAGCGCGTGAAGGCCAACCTCGAGCAGCGTGCCGTCTCGCTCAACGTCGAGGACTTCATCTACCAGGCCGAGGTCCCCGAGGAAGAGATCGTCCAGATCAAGGGCGGCGAGCGGAAGAACGTCAAGCAGAACAAGCTTCCCGGCTACGTTCTCGTCCGCATGGACCTGACGAACGAGTCCTGGGGCGTCGTCCGCAACACCCCCGGCGTCACCGGCTTCGTGGGCAACGCCTACGACCCGTACCCGCTGACCCTGGACGAGATCGTCAAGATGCTCGCCCCGGAGGCCGAGGAGAAGGCCGCCCGCGAGGCCGCCGAGGCCGAGGGCAAGCCCGCTCCCGCCCGCAAGCTGGAGGTCCAGGTTCTGGACTTCGAGGTCGGCGACTCGGTCACGGTCACGGACGGTCCCTTCGCGACCCTCCAGGCCACGATCAACGAGATCAACCCGGACTCGAAGAAGGTCAAGGGCCTCGTCGAGATCTTCGGTCGCGAGACCCCGGTCGAGCTGAGCTTCGACCAGATCCAGAAGAACTGATCTCACCGTCTTCCGACCAGGTCAGAGTGGCTCTCACAGCCGCTCTGACCTGCTCGGTTTTTAGCCGCGCTTCGATACCCGTTATCGTTGTGCGGTATGCCTGCATCCGGATGACCGGAAGGCGGGCTGAACACTCTCACTAGGACCCGGAGAGAGCAATGCCTCCCAAGAAGAAGAAGGTCACGGGGCTTATCAAGCTCCAGATCAACGCCGGTGCGGCGAACCCGGCCCCGCCGGTCGGCCCCGCGCTCGGTCAGCACGGCGTCAACATCATGGAGTTCTGCAAGGCCTACAACGCCGCGACCGAGTCGCAGCGTGGCATGGTCGTGCCGGTGGAGATCACGGTCTACGACGACCGCAGCTTCACCTTCATCACCAAGACTCCGCCGGCCGCGAAGCTGATCCTCAAGGCCGCTGGTGTGGACAAGGGCTCCGGCGAGCCGCACAAGACCAAGGTCGCGAAGCTCACGGCCGCTCAGGTCCGCGACATCGCCACGGTCAAGCTGCCCGACCTGAACGCCAACGACCTGGACGCCGCGTCGAAGATCATCGCCGGCACCGCCCGTTCGATGGGCATCACGGTCGAGGGCTGATCACCCCCCTCGTGACCTAGTGGTAGGGCCTGCGCGGCCCGCACCACGACTCCATACCTGAACCAACAGGAGCAGAAGTGAAGCGCAGCAAGGCTCTCCGCAGCGCGGACGCCAAGATCGACCGGGAGCGTAACTACGCCCCCCTCGAGGCCGTCCGTCTCGCCAAGGACACCGCCGCCACCAAGTTCGACGGCACCGTCGAGGTCGCCTTCCGCCTGGGCGTCGACCCGCGCAAGGCCGACCAGATGGTCCGCGGCACCGTGAACCTCCCGCACGGCACCGGCAAGACCGCCCGGGTCCTGGTCTTCGCGACCGGTGACCGTGCCGAGGCCGCGATTGCCGCCGGCGCCGACATCGTCGGCTCCGACGAGCTCATCGACGAGATCTCCAAGGGCAACCGCCTGAACGAGTTCGACGCCGTTGTGGCCACCCCGGACCTCATGGGCAAGGTCGGCCGCCTCGGCCGCGTCCTCGGCCCGCGTGGTCTCATGCCGAACCCCAAGGTCGGCACCGTCACCCCCGACGTGGCGAAGGCTGTCAACGAGATCAAGGGCGGCAAGATCGAGTTCCGCGTCGACAAGCACTCGAACCTGCACTTCATCATCGGCAAGGTCTCCTTCGACGAGACGAAGCTGGTCGAGAACTACGCCGCGGCCCTGGACGAGATCCTTCGTCTGAAGCCGTCCGCCGCCAAGGGCCGCTACATCAAGAAGGCGACCCTGGCGACGACGATGGGCCCCGGCATCCCGCTGGACTCCAACCGCACCCGTAACCTCCTCGTCGAGGAGGACCCGGCCGCGGTCTGAACCTCACCGGTTCACTGAGTGGTCGACAGGCCCTCGCCTCTCCCCGGAGAGGCGAGGGCCTGTTCTTTGTTACGGTTCAAGGAACCGTAAAGGCTTAACAAGGGGTGGGGAACGCTCATGAACATGTCCGCATGGAAGCGCGCGGGCGTCGCCCTGACGGCCACGGCCGTCGTGGTGGGTGTCGCGGGTTGTCAGGACGGCGGGGACGCCAAGGCGGGCGCCGAGGTGCAGAACCGCGGGGACGTCACGAAGGTCATCCAGGCCGCGTACGAGAAGACGTCGGCCGCCAAGGCCGCCAAGGTCAAGATGACGATGAGCATGACCGGCGTCGGCGCGGACTCGGGCACCGCCGAGATGACCGGCGTCCAGGGCTGGGACCCCGCGGTCATGGACATCACCGTGAAGGGCTCCATGCTCACCGCGGGCGACCCCGCCGCCCCCGACCAGGTCCGCATGCTCATGGTCGACAACGTCATGTACCTGGACATGGGCGCGAAGCAGGCCGCCGAGATGGACGGCAAGCGCTGGATGAAGCTGGACATGAAGGCGGCCGCGGACGCCGCCGGCGACAAGGCGCTCCAGAAGCAGATGACCGGTGGCCTGGAGAGCATGAACCAGGACCCGTCCCAGCAGCTCGCGCTGCTCCTCGACTCCCCGAACCTGAAGCACGTCGGGGCCGAGAAGATCAACGGCATGGAGACCCAGCACTACAAGGGCACGCTCACCGTCGAGCAGATGCTCGCCGCCAACGAGTCGTCGAAGCTCCTCTCCAAGGAGGACCACGACACCCTCATCGCCAACGTGAAGAAGATGGGCATGAAGGGGTACGACACCGAGGTCTGGGTCAACGACGCGGGCTTCCCGGCGCGCATGGACGTCGGCATGACCATGGCCGAGGGCGCGATGAAGATGCGGGCCGACTACAGCGACTACGGCACCCAGGCCACCGTCCAGGCGCCGCCGGCCAAGGACACCGTGGACCTGTTCAAGATGCTCAAGGAGCTCGGCGAGGGCCTCGGCCAGGGCTGATTTGCCCGAACCGCACCCCGTCACGTACGCTTCCACAGAAGCCAAAGACCGCTGGTCGTCGCTGCTCCCACCAGGGTGCGGTGGCCGAAGGATTCGCTGAGATGCGAACGACCCGCGCAGGTGACTGTGGATGAGTTCCCGGATCTTCGTGATGCGGTCGAGCCAAGCCCCGGCGCCTGCGCCGGGGCGTTTTGTTTTGTTCAGCCCCTTCCGCGCGGTCCCATCACCCGGAAGGAGGCCGACGCTCATGGCAAGGCCCGACAAGGCTGCCGCGGTAGCCGAGCTCAAGGACAAGTTCCAGAGCTCGAACGCCGTCGTGCTGACCGAGTACCGGGGTCTCACCGTTGCGCAGCTCAAGACGCTGCGTCGTTCGCTCGGTGAGAACGCCCAGTACGCCGTGGTGAAGAACACGCTGACCAAGATTGCGGCCAACGAGGCCGGGATCACTTCGCTCGACGACCAGTTCACCGGTCCGACGGGCGCCGCCTTCATCACCGGTGACCCGGTGGAGTCGGCGAAGGGTCTTCGTGACTTCGCCAAGGAGAACCCGAATCTCATCATCAAGGGCGGTGTCCTTGACGGTAAGGCGCTGACCGCCGATGAGATCAAGAAGCTTGCGGACCTCGAGTCCCGCGAGGTTCTGCTCAGCAAGCTGGCCGGCGCGTTCAAGGGCAAGCAGTCTCAGGCTGCCTCGCTCTTCCAGGCGCTGCCGTCGAAGTTCGTCCGCACCGCGGAGGCGCTTCGCGTCAAGCTCGCCGAGCAGGGCGGTGCCGAGTAATTCGGCTCGCGCATTGATCCGCGCCGCCTAGCGCGCGGGTCTCAGCGGGCCGTTACGCCCGCCTCTACATACATCCGGCACCTGCCGAATTAGTGGAAGGATCGCCCATCATGGCGAAGCTCTCTCAGGACGACCTCCTCGCCCAGTTCGAGGAGATGACCCTCATCGAGCTCTCCGAGTTCGTTAAGGCGTTCGAGGACAAGTTCGACGTCACCGCCGCCGCGGCCGTCGCCGTTGCCGGCCCGGGCGCCCCGGTTGCCGCCGAGGCCGAGGCCGAGCAGGACGAGTTCGACGTCGTCCTCGAGGGCGCCGGCGACAAGAAGATCCAGGTCATCAAGGTCGTGCGCGAGCTCACCTCCCTGGGCCTCAAGGAGGCCAAGGACCTCGTCGACGGCACCCCGAAGGCCGTCCTCGAGAAGGTCGCGAAGGACGTTGCCGAGAAGGCCGCCGAGTCCCTCAAGGCCGCCGGCGCCTCCGTCACGGTCAAGTAAGACCGTTTCGAGTCGCTGTAGCTGACTCCTGCCCCCGTGTAACGCGGGAGCACCGAAAGGCGATCACCCTTGTGGGTGGTCGCCTTTCGGCGTTCCCCGGGAAGGGCGTGGCGGGGGCCCCTGAGGCCGCCGGAGGCGGAGTATGGTGATCTTCGCCGTGCGCCCCGCAGACCGGGGGGCCTTGACGAACCGCACGCAGCGCGCAATTCTCAGGACGCGTCGTCACAACGATCCGTATCCGAGGCATGGATCGACGACTGAACGGGCAGTATCGAGGTGCGCCACACGGCGCGAGGTACCGCGGAGTTGAGAGCAACGAGGGTCGCGAATTATTCGCCCTGGACATCAGTGAGCCAAGTGGCTACACTGACCCTTTGCGCTGCCTGTTAGCTGCCCCCTGCCCGTCACCAGGGGCATACCTTCGCATCCGCTTCGTGGACCGACCCCGTCTGAACTGGCCTTTTGGTCATGTCAGGAAAAGTCTGCCGCAAAGCATTGCTGGGGACCGGTACGCGCGTAGTGAGTCCGAGCCCTCGGAAGGACCCCCTCTTGGCCGCCTCGCGCAACGCCTCGACCAATACGAACAACGGCGCAAGCACCGCCCCGCTGCGCATCTCCTTTGCAAAGATCAAGGAGCCCCTCGAGGTTCCGAACCTCCTCGCGCTGCAGACCGAGAGTTTTGACTGGCTGCTCGGTAACGCCGCCTGGAAGGCTCGCGTCGAGGCTGCCCTTGAGTCGGGACAGGACGTCCCCACGAAGTCCGGCCTGGAAGAGATCTTCGAGGAGATCTCGCCGATCGAGGACTTCTCCGGGTCGATGTCGCTGACCTTCCGCGACCACCGTTTCGAGCCGCCGAAGAACTCGATCGACGAGTGCAAGGACCGTGACTTCACGTACGGTGCCCCGCTCTTCGTCACCGCCGAGTTCACCAACAACGAGACCGGCGAGATCAAGTCCCAGACGGTCTTCATGGGCGACTTCCCGCTCATGACCAACAAGGGCACCTTCGTCATCAACGGCACCGAGCGTGTCGTGGTGTCGCAGCTGGTCCGATCGCCGGGTGTCTACTTCGACTCCTCGATCGACAAGACGTCCGACAAGGACATCTTCTCCGCCAAGATCATCCCGTCCCGGGGTGCCTGGCTGGAGATGGAGATCGACAAGCGCGACCTGGTCGGTGTCCGCATCGACCGCAAGCGCAAGCAGTCGGTCACCGTACTGCTGAAGGCTCTCGGCTGGACCACCGAGCAGATCCTGCAGGAGTTCGGCGAGTACGAGTCCATGCGCGCCACCCTGGAGAAGGACCACACCCAGGGCCAGGACGACGCGCTGCTCGACATCTACCGCAAGCTGCGTCCGGGTGAGCCGCCGACCCGTGAGGCCGCTCAGACGCTGCTCGAGAACCTCTACTTCAACCCGAAGCGCTACGACCTCGCGAAGGTCGGCCGCTACAAGGTGAACAAGAAGCTCGGCGCCGACGAGCCGCTGGACGCCGGCGTGCTCACCACCGACGACGTCATCGCCACGATCAAGTACCTGGTCAAGCTCCACGCGGGCGAGACCGAGACGATCGGCGAGAACGGCAACGAGATCGTCGTCGAGACCGACGACATCGACCACTTCGGCAACCGTCGTCTGCGTAACGTCGGCGAGCTCATCCAGAACCAGGTCCGTACGGGTCTGGCTCGTATGGAGCGCGTCGTGCGTGAGCGCATGACCACCCAGGACGTCGAGGCGATCACGCCGCAGACCCTGATCAACATCCGGCCGGTCGTCGCCTCCATCAAGGAGTTCTTCGGCACCAGCCAGCTGTCCCAGTTCATGGACCAGAACAACCCGCTGTCGGGTCTGACGCACAAGCGTCGTCTCTCGGCGCTGGGCCCTGGTGGTCTGTCCCGTGAGCGGGCCGGCTTCGAGGTCCGAGACGTGCACCCGTCCCACTACGGACGCATGTGCCCGATCGAGACCCCCGAAGGCCCGAACATCGGTCTGATCGGTTCGCTCGCCTCGTACGGCCGCGTCAACGCGTTCGGCTTCATCGAGACGCCGTACCGCAAGGTCGTCGACGGCCAGGTCACCGACGAGGTCGACTACGTCACCGCCGACGAGGAGGACCGCTTCGTCATCGCGCAGGCCAACGCCGCGCTCAACGACGACATGCGGCTCACCGAGAACCGCGTCCTGGTGCGTAAGCGTGGCGGCGAGGTCGACTACGTCCTGCCGTCCGAGGTGGACTACATGGACGTCTCGCCGCGCCAGATGGTGTCGGTCGCGACCGCCATGATCCCGTTCCTCGAGCACGACGACGCCAACCGTGCCCTCATGGGCGCGAACATGATGCGTCAGGCCGTCCCGCTCATCAAGAGCGAGGCCCCGCTCGTCGGCACCGGCATGGAGTACCGCTGTGCCACCGACGCCGGTGACGTGCTCAAGGCCGAGAAGGACGGTGTCGTCCAGGAGCTGTCGGCCGACTACGTCACGGTCGCCAACGACGACGGCACGTACATCACGTACCGCCTGCACAAGTTCTCCCGCTCCAACCAGGGCACCTCTGTGAACCAGAAGGTCGTCGTGGACGAGGGCGACCGCGTCATCGAGGGCCAGGTCCTCGCCGACGGTCCCGCCACCGAAGACGGCGAGATGGCGCTCGGCAAGAACCTGCTCGTGGCGTTCATGCCGTGGGAGGGTCACAACTACGAGGACGCGATCATCCTGTCGCAGCGCCTCGTGCAGGACGACGTCCTCTCCTCGATCCACATCGAGGAGCACGAGGTCGACGCCCGTGACACCAAGCTCGGCCCGGAGGAGATCACCCGGGACATCCCGAACGTCTCCGAGGAGGTCCTCGCCGACCTCGACGAGCGCGGCATCATCCGTATCGGTGCCGAGGTCGTCGCCGGCGACATCCTCGTCGGCAAGGTCACGCCCAAGGGCGAGACCGAGCTGACCCCGGAGGAGCGTCTGCTCCGCGCGATCTTCGGTGAGAAGGCCCGTGAGGTCCGTGACACCTCGCTGAAGGTGCCGCACGGCGAGATCGGCAAGATCATCGGCGTCCGCGTCTTCGACCGCGAG
This sequence comes from Streptomyces sp. NPDC058650, assembly GCF_042717315.1. NCBI lineage: Bacteria > Bacillati > Actinomycetota > Actinomycetes > Kitasatosporales > Streptomycetaceae > Streptomyces > Streptomyces sp. NPDC058650. Next base: position 192,224 of record NZ_JBHXRL010000014.1, on the reverse strand, counting down.
GAGGGCGACGAGCTTCCCCCGGGCGTGAACCAGCTGGTCCGCGTCTACGTCGCCCAGAAGCGCAAGATCACCGATGGTGACAAGCTCGCCGGCCGTCACGGCAACAAGGGTGTCATCTCCAAGATCCTTCCGATCGAGGACATGCCCTTCCTCGAGGACGGCACGCCGGTCGACATCATCCTCAACCCGCTGGGTGTCCCGTCCCGAATGAACCCGGGACAGGTCCTGGAGATCCACCTCGGCTGGCTCGCCAGCCGCGGCTGGGACGTCTCCGGGCTCGCGGACGACTGGGCGCAGCGCCTCCAGGCGATCGGCGCCGACCAGGTCGCCCCGGGCACCAACGTCGCCACCCCGGTGTTCGACGGTGCGCGTGAGGACGAGCTCGCGGGTCTGCTGAACCACACCATCCCGAACCGCGACGGCGAGCGCATGGTGCAGCCGACCGGTAAGGCGAGGCTGTTCGACGGCCGCTCCGGCGAGCCGTTCCCGGACCCGATCTCCATCGGGTACATGTACATCCTCAAGCTCCACCACCTGGTCGACGACAAGCTGCACGCTCGGTCGACCGGTCCCTACTCGATGATCACCCAGCAGCCGCTGGGTGGTAAGGCCCAGTTCGGTGGCCAGCGCTTCGGTGAGATGGAGGTGTGGGCGCTGGAGGCTTATGGCGCCGCGTACGCCCTCCAGGAGCTGCTGACGATCAAGTCCGACGACGTGACCGGCCGCGTGAAGGTCTACGAGGCCATCGTCAAGGGCGAGAACATCCCTGAGCCCGGCATCCCCGAGTCCTTCAAGGTGCTCATCAAGGAGATGCAGTCCCTGTGCCTCAACGTGGAGGTGCTCTCTTCGGACGGCATGTCCATCGAGATGCGCGACACCGACGAGGACGTCTTCCGCGCAGCGGAGGAGCTCGGTATCGACCTGTCCCGGCGCGAGCCGAGCAGCGTCGAAGAGGTCTGACGGGAGTCCGGACCGGGGGTTCAGCGATGAACCCCCGGCCGGCCCCAGGACCCCCGTTCCAGACCCCAAGACTTACAACCCTGAGAGGGATTGACGCATAGTGCTCGACGTCAACTTCTTCGACGAGCTCCGGATCGGTCTGGCTACCGCTGACGACATCCGTCAGTGGAGCCACGGCGAGGTCAAGAAGCCGGAGACCATCAACTACCGCACGCTCAAGCCCGAGAAGGACGGACTCTTCTGCGAGAAGATCTTCGGTCCGACCCGGGACTGGGAGTGCTACTGCGGCAAGTACAAGCGTGTCCGCTTCAAGGGCATCATCTGTGAGCGGTGTGGCGTCGAGGTCACCCGCGCCAAGGTGCGTCGTGAGCGGATGGGCCACATCGAGCTCGCCGCTCCCGTCACCCACATCTGGTACTTCAAGGGCGTCCCGTCGCGCCTCGGATACCTGCTCGACCTCGCCCCGAAGGACCTCGAGAAGGTCATCTACTTCGCGGCGTACATGATCACGTTCGTCGACGACGAGCGTCGTACGCGTGACCTGCCCTCCCTTGAGGCGCACGTCTCCGTCGAGCGTCAGCAGATCGAGAACCGTCGCGACTCCGACCTGGAGGCCCGCGCCAAGAAGCTCGAGAACGACCTCGCCGAGCTTGAGGCCGAGGGTGCGAAGGCCGACGTGCGCCGCAAGGTGCGCGAGGGTGCCGAGCGCGAGATGAAGCAGCTGCGCGACCGTGCGCAGCGCGAGATCGACCGTCTGGACGAGGTCTGGTCGCGCTTCAAGAACCTCAAGGTCCAGGACCTGGAGGGCGACGAGCTCCTCTACCGCGAGCTGCGTGACCGCTTCGGCACGTACTTCGACGGTTCGATGGGTGCCGCGGCGCTGCAGAAGCGCCTCGAGTCGTTCGACCTCGAGGAGGAGGCCGAGCGCCTCCGCGAGATCATCCGTACCGGCAAGGGCCAGAAGAAGACCCGTGCGCTCAAGCGCCTCAAGGTCGTCTCCGCGTTCCTGCAGACCGCGAACAGCCCCAAGGGCATGGTTCTCGACTGCGTGCCGGTGATCCCGCCGGACCTGCGTCCGATGGTGCAGCTGGACGGTGGCCGCTTCGCGACCTCCGACCTGAACGACCTGTACCGCCGTGTGATCAACCGCAACAACCGTCTGAAGCGACTCCTTGACCTCGGCGCGCCCGAGATCATCGTGAACAACGAGAAGCGCATGCTTCAGGAGGCCGTGGACGCCCTCTTCGACAACGGTCGTCGTGGTCGTCCGGTGACCGGTCCCGGTAACCGTCCCCTGAAGTCCCTCAGCGACATGCTGAAGGGCAAGCAGGGTCGTTTCCGTCAGAACCTGCTCGGCAAGCGTGTGGACTACTCCGCGCGTTCCGTCATCGTCGTCGGTCCGCAGCTGAAGCTGCACCAGTGCGGTCTGCCGAAGGCCATGGCGCTGGAGCTCTTCAAGCCGTTCGTGATGAAGCGCCTGGTGGACCTGAACCACGCGCAGAACATCAAGAGCGCCAAGCGGATGGTCGAGCGCGGCCGCACGGTCGTGTACGACGTCCTCGAAGAGGTCATCGCCGAGCACCCGGTTCTGCTGAACCGTGCGCCCACGCTGCACCGCCTCGGCATCCAGGCCTTCGAGCCCCAGCTGGTCGAGGGCAAGGCCATCCAGATCCACCCGCTCGTCTGCACCGCGTTCAACGCGGACTTCGACGGTGACCAGATGGCCGTGCACCTGCCGCTCTCCGCGGAGGCGCAGGCCGAGGCCCGCATCCTGATGCTGTCCTCGAACAACATCCTGAAGCCGGCCGACGGCCGTCCGGTCACGATGCCGACCCAGGACATGGTCCTCGGTCTGTTCTTCCTGACCACCGACGGTGAGCTCCGTGACACCAAGGGCGAGGGCCGCGCGTTCGGCTCCACGGCCGAGGCGATCATGGCGTTCGACGCCGGCGAGCTGGCGCTGCAGTCCGAGATCGACATCCGCTTCCCCGTCGGCACCGTCGCTCCCCGCGGCTGGGTTCCCCCGGTCACGGCGGACGGTGAGGACAGCATCGCCGCCGGTGAGTGGCAGCAGGGTGACTCGTTCCGTCTGCGGACGACCCTGGGTCGCGCGCTCTTCAACGAGCTGCTGCCCGAGGACTACCCGTTCGTCGACTACTCCGTCGGCAAGAAGCAGCTCTCCGAGATCGTCAACGACCTCGCCGAGCGCTACCCCAAGGTCATCGTGGCGGCGACGCTCGACAACCTGAAGGCGGCGGGCTTCTACTGGGCGACCCGTTCCGGTGTCACCGTGGCCATCTCCGACGTCGTCGTTCCCGAGGCGAAGAAGGAGATCGTCAAGGGCTACGAGGCGCAGGACGAGAAGGTCCAGAAGCAGTACGAGCGCGGCCTGATCACCAAGGAAGAGCGCACGCAGGAGCTCATCGCGATCTGGACCAAGGCGACCAACGAGGTTGCCGAGGCGATGAACGCGAACTTCCCCAAGACGAACCCCATCTTCATGATGGTTGACTCGGGTGCCCGAGGAAACATGATGCAGATGCGTCAGATCGCCGGTATGCGTGGTCTGGTGTCGAACGCCAAGAACGAGACGATCCCGCGTCCCATCAAGGCGTCGTTCCGTGAGGGCCTCACCGTCCTCGAGTACTTCATCTCGACGCACGGTGCCCGTAAGGGTCTCGCCGACACCGCCCTGCGTACCGCCGACTCGGGTTACCTGACCCGTCGTCTGGTGGACGTCTCGCAGGACGTCATCATCCGCGAGGAGGACTGTGGCACCGAGCGCGGTCTGAAGCTGCGGATCGCGGCCAAGGACGAGACCGGTGTCCTGCGGAAGACGGACGACGTCGAGACCTCCGTGTACGCGCGGATGCTCGCCGAGGACGTCGTCGTCGACGGCAAGGTCATCGCGCCGGCCAACGTCGACCTGGGTGACGTGCTCATCGACGCCCTCGTCAACGCGGGCGTGGAGGAGGTCAAGACCCGTTCGGTCCTGACCTGTGAGTCCGCCGTCGGTACGTGTGCGTTCTGCTACGGCCGTTCGCTCGCCACCGGCAAGCTGGTCGACATCGGTGAGGCGGTCGGCATCATCGCCGCCCAGTCCATCGGTGAGCCCGGTACCCAGCTGACGATGCGTACCTTCCACACCGGTGGTGTGGCCGGTGACGACATCACCCAGGGTCTGCCCCGTGTCGTCGAGCTCTTCGAGGCTCGTCAGCCCAAGGGTGTCGCCCCGATCTCGGAGGCGGCCGGCCGCATCCGTATCGAGGAGACCGAGAAGACCAAGAAGATCGTCGTCACCCCGGACGACGGCACCGACGAGACGGCGTTCCCGATCTCGAAGCGTGCCCGTCTGCTCGTGGGCGAGGGCGACCACGTCGAGGTGGGCCAGAAGCTCACCGTGGGTGCGACCAACCCGCACGACGTGCTGCGCATCCTCGGTCAGCGTGCGGTCCAGGTCCACCTGGTCGCCGAGGTCCAGAAGGTCTACAACTCGCAGGGCGTGTCGATCCACGACAAGCACATCGAGATCATCATCCGGCAGATGCTGCGCCGCGTGACGATCATCGAGTCCGGCGACGCGGAGCTGCTGCCGGGCGAGCTCGTCGAGCGCTCGAAGTTCGAGACCGAGAACCGTCGTGTGGTCACCGAGGGCGGTCACCCCGCCTCCGGCCGTCCGCAGCTGATGGGTATCACCAAGGCCTCGCTCGCCACCGAGTCGTGGCTGTCGGCGGCGTCCTTCCAGGAGACCACCCGGGTTCTGACCGACGCGGCGATCAACGCCAAGTCGGACTCCCTGGTCGGCCTCAAGGAGAACGTCATCATCGGTAAGCTCATCCCGGCCGGTACGGGCCTCGCCCGCTACCGCAACATCCGGGTGGAGCCGACCGAAGAGGCCAAGGCCGCGATGTACTCGGCCGTCGGCTACGACGACATCGACTACTCGCCGTTCGGCTCGGGCTCCGGCCAGGCCGTTCCGCTGGAGGACTACGACTACGGTCCGTACAACCAGTAAGTAGTGCGAACCGAAGGGCGGTCACCCCGATTGCGGGGTGGCCGCCCTTCGGCATTCGTTTCACAAGAGGGGTCGGCGGGGCTTCGTCACCTGGCGGCCAGTTCCCAGACCGCGACGAGCACGCCGGCGCTCGCGGTGAGCGCGGCGATGCTGGCCAGCGGCCAGCGGGCGCGCTCCAGGGCGTCGAGTCGGGCCTCGTGGTCGGCCAGCTGTCTGTCGGTCTGGTCGCTGCGCTGGACGAGCAGCGCGAGCGAGCCGTCGACGCGGGCGAAACCGGCCTCCAGGGTGCCGCGGAGGCGTTCCAGTTCGAGGGCGACGGCGACGGGGTCGTTCGGATCAGACTCGGTCATCGGCACCTCCTGGGGAGCTGCGCAGCCAGGACGGCAGCAGGGTCTGCACCGCGTCGAGGGCCATCACCCGGGCCAGTCCGCCGGCGACGGCCAGCGCCCCGGCGACCCAGGGGAGGGTCGCGGGGACGCCGGACGCGTCGACGATCGCGGGGAGCACGACGGCGATGCCGACGGCGGACTGGAGGACGGTGCGGGCCGTGCGCTTGGCGGCATCGGACATCGGGGGTTCTCCTCTCCGGTACGGGGCTACTTCGTGTACGGGACCTTCAGCGCGTTCCAGGAGGCGGCGCCGGGGACGCCGTCTGCGTCGGAGCCGCGGAAGCCGAGCTTGTGCTGCCACTTGGCGTAGCTGCGGCGGTCGGCCTCGCTCCAGCGGGGGCCGGGGCCGACGCCGTACGCGGAACAGCCCTCCGCGACGAGGCGGCGGCCCATCGCGGTGATGATCGGCGAGCTCGTCTCCTTGCGGAAGAACGAGGTGCCCGGGAAGGGCTGGAGGCGGGGCGGGGCGGGCTTGCCGGAGGTGGGGGTGTTCTTGGCGGGGGCCTTGTTGAGGCGGGCCTGGACGCGGTCGCGCATCGTCGGCATGCCGAAGCCCTTGGGGTCGCTCTTCCAGTCGGACCACTCCAGGTGGCCGATGACGGACCTGGCGCCCCAGTCGTGGGCCCGGCACAGGGCGGCGGAGACCCGCTCGATCGCGTCGAGCTGGGCGGCGGGCCAGGGGTCGGTGCCGTTGCCGAGGTTGACGCACTCGAAGCCGTAGAAGCGGGAGTTCCCGTCGACGGCGTTCGGGGTGCCCTGGTGGGCGCGGGGGGCCGGGGGCCGGTCCCCGTACGTCTCGCTGATCACGGCCTGGAGGACGGACGGGTCGCCGCCGCCGGCGTGGTTGGCGCGGCCGTTGGCGACGAGGTGGACGGTGCCGTCCTTGGCGATGACGCCGTGGCAGAGCGGGCCGGGCAGGCCCTCGTAGCCGTTGAAGCAGAGCTCGACGGAGGAGGCGGTGCCGGTGGAGACGGTGTGGTGGATCATCACGCCGGTGACGGGGCCCCAGGCACCGGTGTGATTGCGGTTGTGGGTGCGCCAGCCGGGGTGTTCGACGACGGTGACGCCTTCGGCGCGGAGTGCGGCGAGGAGCCGGTCCGCGGAGAGGGGAGTGGCCATCTGGTGTCCTCCGGACATGAAGAAGGCCCGCGCTCGGGCGGGCGTACGTACGGGTGGGGCGGGGGCGGCGGCTACGCGGCCGGGGTGGGCTCCGGGCCCTTGGCGGACTCGGGCGCGGGGTCCGGGACCGGCTCCTTGGAGGGCTCGGTGGGCGGCTGCTCCGGGATCGGCTCCGGTGTCGGGGTCGGCTCCGGCGTCGGTGTCGGGGTCGGCTCCGGCGTCGGTGTCGGGGTCGGCTCCGGGTCCGGGGTGGGCGTCGGGTCCGGGTCCGGGGCCGGCGGTGCCCAGGTGGCGCAGAGCGCGGCGTAGGCCGTCCGGCGCGTCTCGAAGTCGGCGAGTGCGGCGGCGACGGCGTCGCGTACGGCCTCCTGGTTCGGGGCGACCGGCAGGCCGCCCTGCGCGTTGAGGATGACGAGGCCGCTGCCGCGCAGCGCGGAGCCGGCCGCGCCGGCCTCGCCGAGCTGGGCGGTCACGTAGACCTGCGGGTACTCGCCGGTCATCGGATCCACCTCCAGCGGGCCGCCCATCGTGGTGTCGTGGATGCGGACGTCGACGGTGTGGCCGCCGTCGGTGACGGTGGCGCGGCCGGCGTAGTCGATGGCCACGCCCCAGGGCTGTGCCGGGTCGATGATCATGCGGGGTTCCTCTCCATGGGGGCGGGACGGCTCAGCTCTGGGTGCCGTACATCAGCACCGGCTTGGCGTAGACGGTGCCGGAGGCACTGGTGACGCGGGCCTGGATCTCGATCTTGGCGGTGGTGCCGAAGCGCGTCGTGATGTCGCTGACGATGGCGTCGGTGACGTCGAACTGGCTGCCCGCGGCGACGATCCCGCCGAACTGGGTGGCGCCGTCGATGATCACCTTCACCTCGCCGGCCGCGCCCGCGCTGGCACGGGTCTCCATCAGCAGGCGCATCCGCGGCTGCCAGACCGGGTTGTAGGAGCGGGCGATGGTCGCCCAGTTGTTCAGGGAACTCGTCGCCGGCCAGTTCGCGGAGGCGAGGTCCTGCGGCGGCAGCATCGCGAGCCAGGGCCGGGCGAGGCCGCCCTTGACGATGTCGTCGGAGAAGACCTCGTGGCCGTACGAGTCGTACAGCCGCAGCACCTGGCGGGTGGTGTCGCTGCCGCTGCCGTTGTAGAGCGCGATGGCCAGCTCGCCGGTCTGGCGGCGTACCGCCACCCCGTACTCGCTCTTCTCCGGGTCCTCGTCCCACTTGCCGACCTGGAGCACGGAGGTGCCGTTCGGCAGCTTGACGTTGAACGCGCCCTCGCTGACCTCGTTCATGGCGGGCCGCGTGTTGACCGCGGTGGACAGCGCCTGGATCCGGCGCTCCATCTGGGTGAGCCGGTCGATGATGTCCTCGGGCAGCTGGGGCATCAGGCCTCCTCAAGGTAGAGCTCGGCGGTGTCGGGGCGGCCGCGCTCCGGCGGCCTGACCTTGACGCCGATGATCCGGTAGCGGGCGTCGAGGCCGGGGGTGTGCCACTCGTCGGTGATCCGGATCCGGGCGGAGCGGCCGAGCAGCGCCGGTGGCACGACCCCGCCGAGGCGGATGGTGATCTCGGGGATCACGACGGCGCCGGCCGCCGAGGCGAGTTCGGCGTCGGCCATCTTCTCCAGGGTGGCCTGGGAGGTGATCTCGTTGTGGTCCGACGACAGGTCTATCCGGGGCCAGCCGCCCTTGATCAGGGCGGATTCCTTCTCTCCCGAGAACAGCGGCCGGGACTCGGCGGCGGCGTTGCTGTTGATCGACGCGCCGCGCGCCAGGGCGGTGGTGCCGCCGCGGGTCGCGTCGCGCGGGAAGGAGTACGACAGGATCGTGCCGGGCCGGTCGAAGACCAGGTCGGTGGCGCCGGTACGGATCTTGGGGGCGCCGAGCCGGAGCTGCCGGACCCGCCGCCCGTCGACCGGGTCCCGGTAGACCATGATCTGGTGCTCGAAGCCTTCGTCGAGGGAGGCGAGCTGTTCGAGCGCCTCCGAGTAGAGGGTCTCGTCGCCCTTGCGCCAGCTCGCGGTCCGCTTGGTCGGGGAGACCTCCTCCCCGTACTCGACGCGGATGGTGCCGCCGTTGGCCTTCTGGAGTTCCTCCCAGAGCCTCCGGGCGATCTCCAGCTGGTCGGTGGGCGTCGTGACGTCGATCTTCGTGCGGATGCGGCGGCGCGCGGCGTACGAGTCGAAGGTCGCGGCCTGGATGGACAGCGTCAGCACCCCGCGCTCGCTGCTCTGCAGGGTGCTGGTCCAGATGATGCCGCCCCACCACAGGTCGCCGCCGCGCTCCAGGTAGACCGCGGTGCGGCCCTCCTGGACCTGGTGGACGCGCGCGGCGATCGCCCGGTCGGGGATGGGGATGGTGCCGGAGAGGGAGCCGGCCTTGCCGATGTAGTCGTCGAACTGGACGTCCCGCAGGGGCAGGATGTCGATGGTCTGGTCGGTCAGCAGGTCACAGAAGATCGCCCGGTAGGGGGTGTCGAGTGCCATCGTGTTCCTCCCTTACTGGACGTAGGTGGCGGAGACGTACAGGACCCCGCCGGTGTAGATGGAGCCGTTGGCGCTCCAGTCGCGCAGAGTGACCGGCGAGTAGCCATAGATGGTGGCGGTGCCGGAACCCACGACGTTGGTGGCCACGGCCTCGAACGTCGCGCCCGGGCCCCAGCCCGCCGGCAGGGTGACGAGGGGGTAGTCGCTGATGCCGCCGCTGGCGCTGGCGGTGATTTCCGGGCCGCTGCGGGTGAGGTTGATGCGCACGGTGACGACGCCGTCACGGGTGCGGCGGCCCCAGAACGAGGACAGGTTCCAGCCGGTCTGCGCGACGGCGCCGGTGGTGATGGTCTCGTGGTCGTACGGCGGGTGGTAGTTCGCCCAGGTGGTGCCGTTCCAGCGCTGGAGCACACCGTTCGCCTCGCGGAACTGCCCCACGTAACTTCCCGTGGGGAGTGTGCCGTTGGCGGCGATGCCGCCGATCTCCCTGGGGTACGCGACCCAGCCGGTGCCGTCCCAGCGCTGGAGGAAGTGCGCGTTGTCGTTGTCCTGGTACTGGCCCGGGTAGGCGCCGGGCACGGCCGCGTTGTTGTAGACGGGCAGGATGCCGCCGACGCCCGCCGTCGTGACGCGCAGGTCGGTGACGATGCCGGTCCCCGACCAGAGGATGCCGTTGGTGCCGGCGGAGGTGCCGGCCACCACCTTGACGCCGAACAGGGGGAGGGAGACCGGGGGCGCCGCCGGGACCGCGGGGACGGCCGACGGGGTGCCCTTGACGATCTCGATGGCGGCCTCGCTCCGCCGCGAGCCGTCCCACTGGTCGTCGTACACGCGGAGGACGACGAGGTCGATGCGGTCGTTCAGCGGGTCGCCGTCGGCGAAGGTGACGGAGGTGTCCTGGTCGAGCGTGACGGGGTAGGCGCCCTGGACAGCCGGTCCCTGGACGACGGCCCGGCCCGCGTAGACGGTGGCGGTCATCGGGCCGCTGCCGCTCATCCACAGACCACCGACGCGGTACTTGCCGTCGTTGGTGCCGGGCAGGACGCCGGAGCGGGCGGTGAGCGGAGTGGCCGGGGTGGTGGCACCGACGGCGGTGTGGCGGGTGCCCTGGCGGGTCTGTCCTGTGGGGGCGAGCCAACCGGTGTGCAAGGTCATGGGTTCTCCCGGAGAGGTCGTGGCGGGCGGCGGTTACGGAAGCGGGTCGACCTTGATGAACGTGTTGTCGTAACCACCCTTGAGCGCCGTGGAGTTGGTGACCATCTTGAAGAAGGCCGTGAGGGAGTACGTCGCGCCCGCGGTCAGGTTCGACAGCCGGCGCGTGGTGGCCACCGAGATCAGGTGCGGGCTGGCGGCGACCGTCGCGTACTCGTCGTCCAGGTCGCCCACGACCGTCGCTCCCTGGGTGAGCTTGAGAGCCATGAACGCGTAGTGGTCGGCACTGTGCGACTTCATGCGGGCGCCGAAGCTGACCACGACGGACCTCGACGGCGGGGCGACGAAGTTGAGCGTGAGCGGGTTCGTGGCGCGTCCCGCGAGTGTCGAGGTCCATGTGAGCGACGTGGTGTCGCCGTAGTCGCTGTTGTCGACGAAGTACGGCCCGGGCACCGCGGGCCCCCACGCCGTGCCGTTCCAGCGCTGGAGCTGGCCGCCCGTGGTGTCCCGGTACTGGCCCGGGTAGCTGCCGGTGGTGACGGTGCCGGCCGGGGCGATGCCACCGATCGGCACCCAGGCGTTCCCGTTCCAGCGCTGGAGGGTGCCGCCGGCGTCCCGGTACTGGCCCGCGTAACTGGCGGTGGTGACGGTGCCGGCCGGGGCGATGCCGCCGAGCGCGGACGGGTACGGCACCCAGGCGCTGCCGTCCCAGCGCTGGAGGGCGCCGCCGGAGTCCTGGTACTGGCCCGGGTAGGCGCCCGGGAAGACCGGGCCCTCGACGGGGAGGATGCCGCCGAGGGCGACGACCGGGGTGCGCAGGTCCTGGAGGGCGGTGGCCCACGGGATGCCGCCGTTGCCCGCGCTGACGGTGGCCGGGACGGTCACCCGGTACAGCGCGAGGCTGCGCGGCGGGACGGCCGGAGCCTGCGGGGACTGGGCCGGGACGCCCTTGATGATCTCGACCTTCGCCTCGTTGCGGTTCGAGGAGTCGTAGAGGTTGTCGTAGATCCGGAGGACGATCAGGTCGATGCGGCCGTACTGGGCGTCGCCCGGATCGAAGGTGACGTCCGCGGAGCTCGGCATGGTCACCGGGTAGACGCCCTGGGAGATCTCGCCCTGGATCACGGCACGGCCCTCGGAGACCGTCGCCGTCATGGCGGAGGCGCCGAACGTCCAGAAGCCGGACAGCCGGTGCTCGCCGGTGTACGAGCCCGGCAGGACGCCGGATCGGACCTGGACGGGGTTGGTCAGCGTCGTCACGCCGGTCTGGGTGAGGCGGGTGTCCTCACGGGTCTGGCCGGTCTCGGCGACCCAGCTGCTGCGCAGGTTCATGGGGATTCTCCGTTCGAGGAGTCGAGGGACGGTTCGGCGGTCGGGGGTATCAGGACTTGATCCATTCGGCGGAGAGGTTGCAGGCGTAGCCCGAGCCGCCGAGGGTCTTGATCGCCGCGGTGTGACTGTGGAAGCCGGCGAGCTGGAGGGTCTCGCCGGCGACGATCCTGATCAGGCCGCTGCCGCCCACGGATATGGCGCCGTTGCCGGCGGGGGTGAGCCAGGTCAGCCGGGACTGTCCGGCGCCGGCGACCATGACGCGGGCGCCGCGCATGCCGGTCTGGGATTCATTGGCCCAGGTGGCGTGTGCGGAGACCCGCCACCAGCCGGTGCGCGGCACGACGTAGGTGGTGTTCGTGGTCCAGGCGGCGGCGTCGTCGATCTCGACGGTGGGCAGGCTGAGCACGGTCCAGGTGTTGGGGGCGATGCTCTGCGCCTGGGCGGTCAGCCACTGCGTGGCGCTGAACAGCACGGTCGAGGCGCCTTCGACGTACTGCCAGGAGGAACCGCTCCAGCGCTGCAGTCCGCCGCCGTTGTCCCGGTACTGGCCGGTGTAGCCGCCGGTGGTCGTGGTGCTGGGGGCGATGCCGCCGATGGGCTTGGGGTACGAGACCCAGGTCGTCCCGTCCCAGCGCTGGAGGAGCCCCGCGGCGTCGCGGTACTGGCCGACGTACGCGCCCTTGAAGCCGCTGGTGGGCAGGATGCCGCCGAGGGCCACGACCGGCCAGTGCATGGTGGTGACCGCCGAGGTGGTCCACTGGATGCCGCCGGCGCCGGCGGAGATGCCCTTCGGAACGAGGACCGTGTAGAGCGGGATCGTGCTGCCCGGTCCGCTCGCCGGCACGGTGGGGGAGGCGGCGGGGGCGCCCTTGACCAGGCGTACCACCGCCTCCGTGGCACCGGTGCGGTCGTAGGCGTCGTCGACGACGGCCAGTTCGATCAGGTCGATCCGGTCGTACATCGGGTCGCCGTCGGCGATGGTGAGGAGCTCCGGGGAGGTGACGGCGACGGGGTAGGCGCCCTGGGCGGTGTCCTTGCCCTGGACGATCGCCCGTCCGGTGCCGATGGTGCACTGCATGGGCGAGCTGCCGGTGAGGACGAAACCACCCGGCACGATGCCCGGCCGCGAGCGCAGCGGGGTCTCTTCGGCGCTCTGGCCACTGGGGGTGAGCAGGGCGGCGAGGGCGAGCCGGGTGTCCTCGCGGGTCTGGCCGGTGGTCTGGAGCCAAGCGGCGCGTACGGTCATGGGTCACCTCTCCGTGACGGTCGGGGTGGCGGGATCAGGGGTGTGGCGATCGGGGACGTGCGGCGCGGCGGGCGCAGGCCAGGGGAGGGGCAGGCGCCGGGGGTCAGGGGCCGGACGTCAGGGGCCGGTTGTCAGAGGCCGGGCGTCAGGGGCCGGGATCAGAGGCGGCGGGTCACCATTCGGCGCTGCGCCAGCGGACCGTCATCGTGGCGTCCGGCGTGGCCGAGTCGGGCCGGAAGGACAGTTCGGTGCGGCCCGGTTCGAGCGCGAACAGCTCCTCCGGGTTGGAGTCGGCCATCGCGGTGTGCCGGCGCGACGCGGAGTTGTTGAGCATGACCGTGCCCGCGCCGGTGTCGACGACGAGTTCGTCGCCGGCGGCCAGGTCGATCGCGTACCGCAGCCGGCGGCGCGTGGTCCGCTCCGTGACGGTGGGGACGGAGCACGGGCCGCGGAAGACGATCACCGGATGGCAGGCGGCGGAGCCGGTGTTCTCGGCGACGGCGTCACCGGTGCTCTTCGCCTCGCCCCAGGCGAGCGGCCAGGTGAGCGGCCATACGAGACCTCGCTCGGGCTGCGGGGCCGTCGTGCTGACCATCTGCTCGGTGATGCCGTACCGGCGCGGGTCGGACGCCAGCCACTGGACGGACATGCGCGAGCTGCCCTGGGTGGCGAAGCCCTGGTCGGCGGGGACGACGCGCTGGGCGATCCGGGCGCGCACGGCGAGCAGCTCGCCGTGCAGCCGGACGGTGAGCCAGCGCTCCTCGTCGAGGAGGGCGAGTGCCTGGCGCAGTGCGCGGATGGCCTCGGCGGCGTGGTTGTACTCGGGAATCAGCACGATCGTGCCGCCGACCTTGCGCGGCTTGGCGAACCGGGAGCCCGGCCAGGCGCCGTGGGAGGTCGGCCGGTCGGCGTCGGAGGAGTCGTACTCGGGCAGGTCTTCCCAGCCCGACAGACCGGACTTGTCGATGTTGAACGGCGTGCCGGGCCCGATGAGAAGCCCGGCCCACTGGATCTGCCCGTCCTGGGTGATCAGTGAGCCGGGCGCGAGGTCGGCGGTGTAGGTGTTTCCGGCGTATGCGGTGGTGGTCTCGGCCATGGGGGCCGTCACCTCACTTCTGATGGGAGGTCGGCGGGGTGGTCGGCGGCGGACGGTCGTTCGGCGGCGGCGGCCGCGGAGGGTCGTCGGCGGCGTCGGCGGCGGACGGTCGTCGGCGCGGGCGGCCGATCAGCCGCGGGCGGTCGCGAGGAAGAGCAGGTCCTCGGCGGCCGACCGGGGCCCGGCGCCCGGCGCCTCGTGGAACTCCCGGATGCGGTGCGGCCGCCGGGGCGGCTCGGCGAGGGCCGGGACGCGGCGGTTCTCCAGCTGGGAGAGCGAGTCGATGCGGTACTCGTCCGCGTCGCCGCCGGGGAAGACGATGCCGCCGTCGGCGAGCATCGGGATCTTGTCGAGGTCGACGCCGAACTTCTTGCCGGTGAGGGGGATCTCGAAGCTGAGCTTGTTGAGACCGTCGATGATCCAGTTGACGAAGGCGATCAGGCCGTTGATCGGTCCCTTGACGACCCCGATCACGCTGCTCAGGGCACCCTTGATCAGGTCGCCGATCCCGCGCAGGGCCCCGGAGACCGCGTCCTTCGCGGTCCGGAAGAAGCCGGGGACGGAGTCGGTGATCCAGGAGACCACCGGCCGTACGGCGTTCTTGATGCCGTCCATCGCGCCCGAGGCGATCCCGCGCAGCGCGTTCCACGCCGAGGAGACGGCGGAGCCGAGCTGCGACACCCCGCCGATGACGACGCCGATGCCCGTGATCACTCCGGTGATCACGGCCAGGTACCCCTCGAAGTAGGTCCCGACCGCCGTCCCGATCATCTCCACGAACGGGGCGAGGAACGCCCAGATCTCCTCGATGACCGCGAGGGCGCGCTCGAAGACCTGCTGCATGATCTGCTGGCCGGTCTCGGAGTTCAGCGCGAACTCGATGATGGCCGCCGCGATGGGCACGATGATGCCGACGACGAAGCCGAGCGGGTTGGCCCGCATGGCGACGTTGATGGCGGTCATGGCGACCGAGGCGACGGTCATGACGGTGCCGAAGGTGCCCATCAGTTTGGTGATGACGTCGGTGACGGGGAGCATCGGGATCAGGAGGGCGAGGATGGCGCCGACACCGGTGCCGATCTTGGCGGCGGCGGTCCGGGCCTTGCCGGCGGCGGTGCCGAACCGCTTGACGCCGGCGGGCGCGGTGGAGCGGCGGATCTTGGTCATGGCGGTGGCGGCGCCGGAGGCGTCGCGGCCGAGGTTCCGCAGGGTGGTTCCGGCGTTGCGGACCGCGGTGTTGAGGTCGCCGGCGCCCCTGGCCGCATGTCGAACGCCCTGCCTGAGCTGTCTCAGTGAGCCGCCCGCCCCGTCGATCCCCCGCCGCAGGTTGCCCATCGGTGCGGCGACCCCGCGGAAGTTCGGCATGGCTGCGACGGCACTCATCCGCGTGCCTTCGCCAGGTACATCAGGGCATCCGCCGTGGACTGGGGGTCGTTGTTGCGGGCGGCGTGGTAGTGCTCGATGTGCAGTCCGGCGCCCTCCCGGCCGAGCTGGGAGCCGGCGGCCGTGCGGGCGCGCTGGGCGGTGAGGGCGAGCAGTCGGTCCAGCTTGGAGAGCGGGAGGACGGCCTCGGCCTCGCCGGCCTCGGCGAGGATCGCCGGGACACCGCCGTGGCGGGGCATGACGACACCACCGGTGGCGAGCATGGGGATGGTCGGCAGGTTGACGCCGAAGGTCTTGCCGCCGACGACCGGGACCCAGCCGGGGACGCTGACCTTGACGCGGTTGAGGCTGCCGATCATCGAATTGATCAGGCCGATGACGGAATTGATCGGGCCCTTCACACCGCTCTTGATGCCGTCGAACGCCCGGGACGCGATGTCCTTGAGGCCGTTCCAGATGGCCGACATCTTCTCCTTGACGGCGCTGAACGCCTTCGGGATCGCGGTCTTGATCCAGTCGACGACCGGCGTGATGACGGCCTTGATGCCCTTCCAGACCCCGCTGATGACGCTCTTGATCGCGTTCATCACCGTGGTGATGACGGACTTCCAGATGTTCACGTAGGTCTTGATGACCGTCGCGACGGCCTTGACGACGGTGGAGATGGCGCTCTTGATGCCGTTCCAGACCGTCTTGATCAGGTCGCCGGCCTTCTTCATGATCGGCCCGATGGCCTTCATGACGGCGCTGATGACGGTCTTGATGGCGTCGAACGCCTTCTTCATGACCGTCTGCATCGTCTTCGAGCGCATCGCCATCTCGACGATCTTCTCGATGAGCGGCATGAAGAGTTCGAGGAGCCGGGCGAGGATGTTGCCCTTCATGGACTTGTTGAGCTTGTCCTGGCCCTTGGCGGCCTTGCCGGCGCCCGACTCGTACTTGCCGAGCTTGCCGCCGGCCGACTGCGCGGTGTCGCCGGCCTTCTTCATGGCGCGCTCGGCCTGGTCCGAGGCGGTCTTGAGCTTCTTCAGCTCACCGCCGGAGCCCTGGGCGTTGGTACGGAGGGTCTTGAGCTGCCCCGACGCCGACTTGCCGGAGTCGCCGACCTTCTTGACGGAAGTGGCGGCGCCGGATGCCTGGGTCTTGAAGCTGCCGAGGGACGTGGACGCGTTCTTGAGGTTTTTGATGAGAGACATGGGTTACCTCCTTTCGGGGTGACGTGGGATCAGGGCGTGGACGGGGCGGCGCCGCCGCCGCCCATCTCGCCGTTGAGCTCACGGACAGCTGCCGCGAACGCGTTCATCCGCCCGGAGAGGGTTCCGGTGTGCTGGGCGAGGTCCCTGGCCGCGTTGGCCGCGCTCTGGAAGGTCGCCATCTTGGGGACCTTGTCCACGTCAAGGCCCTGCATGGAGGTCTTGAGCTTGCCGATGGCATTGGCGAACGCGGTGGTCTTCTTGGGATCCGAGGTCTTCACGGCGTCGCTGATCTTGCCCATGCCGGTGGCGATCAGGGGCATCGATTCGTGGTTCACCCCGGTGATGGCGTCGGCGACCGCCTTGACGCCATTCCCCGCCTTGGTGGCCTTGCCCTCGCTGGGCAGCTTGCGGAACTCCCTGTTGAACGCGGGGGCGTGTGCGTTGAACTTCTCCAGTTGCGGGATCAGCCCTTCGAGCTGCCGCCGCAGGCCGTCGAAGTTCGCGGTCTCCGGGAGGGAGGCCAAGCCGCCGCCGGCCTGTTGCTCGCGCTTCTTGACATCCTCGGTGCGCTGGAACTTGGGGGCCCTGTTGTCGGCGTCCATCGCGAAGATCTTGTCTCGGAAGGACGGGATCCAGCGGAACAGCCCGTTGAAGATCGCCTTCTGGGCAAGCCGCTGAATGATCTTGAAGTTGGTCAGGAACATCAGGGCGATCATGGCGCCGACCAGGGGGATGAACAGGCCCGTGAAGGCCGAGAAGAGCCAGCTCTTCCAGTCCTCGTTCTTCTCCTGGTTCTTCTCGAACGCGGCGGCGAAGCCGTCCAGGCCCATGGCCTCGAAGTACTCCGTCCACGGCTCCTTCTGGAGCTCTTCGAACATGTCGGCGAACCGCTTGACGAAGTCGAACGGCAGCATGTTGTCGGTGACCACCCTCGGCTGTTCCTTGATGAGGGCGGCCTTGAACTCGGAGATCGAGAACGTCTCCTCCTTCTCCTTCTTCGTCCCGTCGGGGTCCTTCACCTCCTTCCGCTGGTCCATGGGGTCCTTGGCGTATGTCACCTTGATGGGGACTTCGCCGCTGATCAGGCGCTGGTGCAGGTTGTTGATCTGTTGCTGGAGTTCGGCGTTCGTTACTTCTGCCATGAGTTACTCCGCTTCCGGCCCGTGAAGGCCAAGCGCCGAAAAGCCCCCGCCGGTGCCGGCAGGGGCTTGTTCGTGGAGGGGCAGCGGGCGGCGGCTAGGCGTCCCCGTCCCGGCGGGGTCCGCGGCGTACCGTCGCGAGGGCGTCGTTCCAGCCCGCCGCGTACGCCTGCGTCTCGTAGCGGGAGACCTCGGCGTACAGCGTGCCGAGCAACGCTCTCTTGTCGAGGGCGACGGGTCCGTCGAGGAGCTGGCGGAGGCGGTCCTGGAGAGGGATCTGCGGTCGCGATGCCTCGGCCTGCTGGGTCATGGACGCCTGCCTTCCGGTTGCTTGCCCGTGCGTATGTGGCGGCGCCGCGGAGTGAGGAGCGGGGGCACCACGTATTCGAACTTCTGTGCGAACAGAGTGTGGAACATCTGTTCGAGGTTTGTCGAGTGGGAAACTGCTGACGGCGTGTCTCCTCCAGCGCTCCCCGTACGGGTTGGCCCTTGATCGGTTCATGCGTTCGACCGGGTAACCTGGAGGATGCATTCCTGGGGCCGACCACTTCGGGGCGCGAGGGGCGCGAGGGGCGCGCGGGGACCCCAGGGGGCGGAAGGCAGTACTGACGCATGGAAACGGAGCCGGGCGCCAACCGGGGGGAGCGGGTAGTCGACTGGCTCGACGCCCATCCCGATCTGCCCCACCTGTTCGCCTACCTTTCGGAGCTCGTCCACCTCGCCGGGTACGCGCCCGACGAACTCGTCGTGATCCCGCGGGCCGAGATCGACCGCCGGGAGACCGCCGCGTTCACCGCCGGCTGGGCCGAGGCGGTGTCGGACGAACTTCCCCGTATCCGCAGGGAGTACGAGAAGCGCGTCGCCGACGCCTACGCGCAGGGCCAGGGTGACGCGCGTGGAATCCGCCGCCCCCAGCGCCGTACGGACGTCGGCCAGGAGGGCGCCCGGGTCATCGCGCTGCCCTTCGCCCGGCTCCTCGAACCCCCCGCGGCCGTCGTCGAGGCCGAGGCGCGGGTCCGCAAGGAGCGCGAGCTGTTCGACCAGCGCCCCGAGCCCGAACCGGAGCACCGGACAGGGCCCGACCGGGACACGGAACCCGAGGTCCTGCTGACCGCCCAGGAGAGCCGTACCCGCCGGAACGCCCAGCCGGTACGGAAGGTCGTCCGCGGCAAGGGCGGGCGTCCGATCGTCCCGCCGCTCGCCGGGGTGCCGGTCCAGCCCGTCTCGTCCGCCGACCGCCGCGACCCGGAACCCGGCCAGGAAACCGGGCCGGAGGCCGAACCCGCCGTACCGGACGCGCGCGCGAGCAAGGGGCGCCGGCTGTCCGACCGGGCCAGGGCCCTGGCCGAGGACATGGCCGCCGAGCGAGCACAGGAAGCGCCCCCGGAGCCCACTCCCTGACGGGAGGGGGCTCCGGGGGCCGCGGGATCACCCGAAAAACCGGGCGAGGGCGTGGGGAGACGTTCCTTCGTCCTCCCCGGCGGGCGTGTTCCGCCCGTCCTGGTCCTCGCCCTCCGCGCCCTCGTCCCCGTCCTCGTCCGTGCTTCCCGGACGGGGGACGGGCTTGGGCGCCTCGGGCGGATCGCCGTCCTCGCCCGTGTTGACGCAGGCGAACATCCAGTTGGCGACGGCGAGATGGTCGACCGCGGCCGCCAGCAGATGGTCGGTGATCGACCACTCGGCGGCCTCGCCGTGGAGCTCGCGCTGGACGGCGCTCTCCCGCGGCAGGTGCTTGATCAGCGCCAGGACCCGGCGGCTGGAGAGCTCGCCGCGGTGCCAGTCGAGCAGATCGGTGGCGTAGTAGCGGAGGAAGTCCGCTTCAAGGGCCTCGGCGTGTTCTTCGACGAACTCGACGAGGCTCAGTCTTCCCCCAGGCCGAGCCCGGTCTCCTTGCCGTAGGCCTCCAAGATGGCGGCGATGTCCTGCATGGTGATGTCGTGCTGTTCGAAGCGGTTGAACTGCTCCTCACCCATCAGGAGTGCGAGCAGGCCGTCCACGTCGTTGTCGTCGAGCTTCCGCAGCCCCTTGGCGGTGGCGCGGCTGAGCTCGGTGGGAAGGGTGTAGCTCTCGCCGTCCAGCTCGAAGGACCAGGCGCGGCCGTGGGCCTCCTGTCGCTGGGCGCGAGCGGCGTTGACGTCGAAACGGGCCATGGTGATGCGTACTCCTTGTTCGAGTGAGTGAAGAGGAGAGGGGGCGGGGCGGGACGGAGCTCTCCGTCCCGCCCCGGGTGGGGAAGGGGATCAGACCGCCGTGCCGTACTGGGTGTCCTTCATGAGGAAGGTCGCCAGCGGCTTGCCGTCGCCCTGCGACATGGCCGTGAAGGTCACACCCAGCTGGGACGCGGCCTTGCGGGCCAGCTTGATGTCGTCGGACGCGGTGACCTGGCCGCGCGAGATGATGAAGCGGTACGTGACCGCGGTGGTGCCACCGGCCTTGACGTCGGTGAACTCCAGGCCGAGGGCGCGCACGTCGGAGAACGGACGCTCGGCGATCTCGTACTTGTAGGTGTCCGTGGCCGCGGCCGGCTCGGCCTTGACCTCGCCACCGCCCATGAAGAAGGGCAGCGTCAGCTCGTTGAACTGGAGCATCGAGAACTTCAGCGAGAGGTCACGGGCCGAGTAGATGTAGTGCACCGGGGAGACCGACTGCCACGAGTCGATGGCCTCCAGCTTGTCCTTCTTGGAGAAGGTGACGCCGTCGCCGGTGGTGAAACCGAGGTCCTTCCAGCCCGCACCGGTCCAGTCGGCGCCGGTGTCGGTGCCGAAGGCGGCCGGGGCGGCGGTGCCGGCGTCGGCCACGTAGAGCTTGCCGGTACCTGCGACGCGGATCTCGGCAGAGTTGTTTCCAGCCATGGTGGTGTTTCTCCTTGGGTTGAGAGGGGTGACGACCGCCCCCGGACATCCGGTCCGGGTACGGCAAAGGCCCCGCCGGACGGCGAGGCCTGGTCTGTGGGGTGAGCGTCCGTCAGGGAGCCGGAACGGCTCAGAAGACGCTCAGGGAGAGGCGGATCACGCAGAGGTAGCGGTTGGCGCCCCGGTAGAGGTAGTCGGGCAGCCAGCGCGGCCCGTCCTGCTCCTCCACGTCGTGGACGACGTTGTTGGCGCCGAGCTGCTTGCCGATGGTGGCGAGCAGGCACCGCCGGGCCGCGTTGGCGAGGACGTGGGCGGCGGTCTTGCTCGGCCCGTACACCTCGAACTCGATCAGCGGCATGTCGACGTGCTGGTCGCCGATCCAGGCGCCGCCGCGGCGGTTCACCAGGACGGCGCTCTGGGTGCCGTCGAAGCCGGCCGGCGCGTTGACCGCGATGGTCGCGCCGGCCAGGGCGGGGTCGGCCTTGAGGACGTCGACGACCAGCTTCTCGACGTCCGGGAAAGCACTCGGGGGAGTGGTCATGACGGTTCTCCTCGGGAGAGGGGAGGGATGGCGGGACGGGGTGCCGTCCGGGGCGCTCCGGCGGGAGGGGGCGGGGCGCGGCAGCGCGCCCGGACGGCGGACGGCGGAGCCGCGTCCCGTCCTGCGGGCGCAGCTCCGCCGCTGCACCAACTGTGACAGCGATCGTGCGCGCACGCAACTAGAACGGAGAGGGGATCTCCCGGAGTCCGAAGACGACCCGCTCGATAGGTTGGCCGCCACCGAACCGAGGGAGCCGCCCGTGACCGCCGACCGCCCCCGCCTGCTCTACGTGACCGACCTGGCCTACCCGGCCAACGGGCGGCGCTACGGCGACGAGGACATCCACCTCACCGCCCGGCTGCGCGCCGACTTCGACCTCGCCCTCTGCCACCCGCTCGACGCCGCCGCCCTCATGGCGGGCTTCGACGCCGTCGTCGTCCGCAACAGCGGCCCGGTCCTCGCGTATCAGAAGGAGTACGAGGCCTTCCGCGAGCGGGCCCTGGCCCTCGGTACCCGCGTCTACAACCCCCTCCACGGGCGCGGCGACATGGCAGGCAAGCAGTACCTGCTCGACCTCACCGCCGCCGGGTACCCCGTCATCCCCACCGCCGACCGCCCCGAGGACCTCCACCGGCTGCCCGACGCCGCCGAGTACGCGGTCAAGCCCAAGGCCGGCGCCGACTCCATAGGCCTGCGCTTCGTGGCGTACGAGGAGCTCGCCGCCCTCCCGTACGGCGAGCTCCTCGTCCAGCCGCGCATCCCCTTCCGGTACGAGGTCTCCTTCTACTTCGTCGACGACCTCTTCCAATACGCCCTGTACGCCCCCGACCCCGAGCGCCGCTGGGTCCTGGAGCCGTACGAACCGACCGCCGAGGACCTCGCCTTCGCCCGCCGTTTCGTCGACTGGAACACCCTCGACCACGGCATCCAGCGCGTCGACGCCTGCCGTACCCCGGAGGGCGGGCTGCTCCTCGTCGAGCTGGAGGACCTCAATCCGTACCTCTCCCTCGACCGCGTCCCCGAGCCGGTCCGCGAGCGCTTCGCCGAGACGTTGGTCGGCTCCCTGCGCGGCTTCCTGACGGCATGACGAAGCGCCCCGACTCCGGATCCGGAATCGGGGCGCTTCGGTGACGAGCGGTCAGGCGGTACGGGTACGGCGACGGGCCAGCCGTTCCGCCGCGAAGACGTCCTCCAGGCGGAAGAGCTGGGCGCGGCCCGCCTTGCCCGCGGCCCGCAGGTGTCCCAGCTGGACCCACTTGCGGATCGTCGCGGGGGCGACCCCGGCCTCCTCGGCGGCGAGCGGCCCGGGGATCAGCGCGGGCAGGGCGGGAAGCGCGGGCAGCGCCCGCATCGCGGGCGAGCTCAGCATGAGGTCTCCTTCGTGTCGTCCATCGCCGCTTCGATCTCCTCGGTACGGGTCCCCGCGGCCTCCGTCAGTTCCGCCCACCCGCTCTCCGGCCACAGGTGCCGGTACGCGGGGTCGTCCTGGCAGCCGCACGCCTCGTCCGTGCACACGCACGCCGGGTTCACGCACAGCACCGCCCGCCGGTCCGGGAACGCCCGCAGTGACACCGAGTCGCACCACGGGCAGCGCCCCGAGACCCGGACGATCGTCTCCGCGTCGCCCAGCGTCCGCGCGCAGCGGCGGGCCATCCGCCGGATCTCGTCCCGGACGTGCCGGGCGAGGACCGGATGGGCGGCGACGGCGTCGAGCAGCCCGACGATCCGCCGTAGCCGCTCGATCACCCCGGCCCGGCGCGGCCGCGGCAGGGCGAGCCGGGCACAGACCGCGTCCTCCAGCTCCACCACGCCGTCGGTGATGTCACGGATGGCGTCGGAGATGTGGAGCCGGATCGGGGCGGCGCCGTGACCGGGGACGGAGAGGCCGTGCCGCTGTTCGAGGAGCAGCGCCTCGCGCCGCTCCTCGCGGATCAGCTCGTCGCGACCGGGGTGCGGGGCGGTGGGGGCGGTCCCGGCGGGGGAGCGGCGGCCGGGGGCCAGTTCTTCGGAGAGCTCGGGGAACTGCCGTACGAGGGAGGCGGTCCAGAGGGTGATGTCCCGCAGCACGAGCTCGACGGTGCGGTCCGTGTGGTCCGTGCGGTCGGTACGGGCGGTGTGCTCGGCGTGCTCGGCGTGCTCGGTGACGTCGGTGAGGTCAGCCACGGCGGCGGCTCCCCGCCATCGCGACCGCCTTCGCGACGCGCTGGGCGTCCGCCGGGCGGCCGTTGCGCCACAGACGGCCCGCGCAGACGCCGTCGAAGTAGCTCTCGGCCGGGGCCACGGCCGCCTCGCACTCACGGCGGACGGGGCAGTCGGCGCAGGCGCGCAGCGCCGGGGCCGCGTCCTTGGGCCGGCGGGCGAAGACGACGGACGGGGAGAGGCCGGCGCACGCGGCGGAGGCCTGCCAGGGGGATGGGTCGGTCGGGAACAAGAGGGTTCTCCACGGTCCGGGGCCACCGGGGCGTCCATGGGGCCGGTGGGGCTTCTGGGGCTCAGGGGGCCGGCGAGTGCGGCGGTGAGCAGCCTTACACGTTGCGTGCGAGCGCGCAACAACCTTGTGGTGACGTCCTGACCGGGTCTTCATCGATTCGACACGATTGCGTGCCCGAAAGCACGTAATTCTGTGCGCGCAAGCACGCTAAAGTGTGGGATCCGGAGGGTGGGGAGCAAGGGAGCGGTACACATGACCAGTCAAGGGCTCGACGAATTCGCGGGCTGGGTCGAAGGCCTGATGAGAGCACGCGGGTACGACATCGACAGTCCCCGCGGCGGAGGGAAGTCCCGGATCGCGGACGAGGCCGGGGTGCACCGCGCCGCCGTGACGCGCCTGCTCCAGCGGCAGAGCATGCCCGACCTGGAGACGATGCGCCGGATCGCCCCGCTCCTCGGGGTCTCCGTGCGGGACATGCTGATCCGGTCCGGCCGGGTCACCCCCGAGGAGCTGCCGCTCGCGGCGGACCTGCTGCCGCCCAACGACTGGCAGCCGACCATGGAGGACTTCGCCCGCTGGCTCGGCGTGCCCGACGAGCGCCTGGGCGTCTTCGTCAAGGTCGTGAACCAGTTCCTGGAGCCCGACGAGGAGGGTCTGGACGACGCCGCCGCCGTCGAGGCGCGGCGCACCGCCCGCGACTGACCGCCACCGGCGCGGCGGGTCCGGGTCGGGCCCGCCGCGACCGGCCGACCTCCGCCGACCGTTCCGCCGCGCCTCTCCGGGCGGCTCCCGCGGTGATCCATGGGGTGCCCCCAGGGTGATCCCTGGGGTGAACCCGGGGTGATCCACCGCGCCGCGCCCCGCCCCGCCACACCCGCAGCTTCGTGCGCGTGGGCATTTGTTTTGACCGGAGTCCGTGCGATAGGTACGCTCAAGCCTTGTGCCTGGGGTGTGCCTGGGCTCCCGTGCGTGTCTTCCGCCGCACGGCGAGTCCGCGAAACGGCCACCGTGATCCGCGCCTTTTCCGCCTTCGGCGGAGGTCCGCGAATTCGACACACCCGACCGCGTGGGTCGGCGAGTGTTTCAGGTTAGTTTCACCGACGGCACACAGAAACCGGAGAAGTAGTGCCTACGATCCAGCAGCTGGTCCGTAAGGGCCGGCAGGACAAGGTCGAGAAGAACAAGACGCCCGCACTCGAGGGTTCCCCTCAGCGTCGTGGCGTCTGCACGCGCGTGTTCACGACCACCCCGAAGAAGCCGAACTCGGCCCTCCGTAAGGTCGCGCGTGTGCGTCTGACCTCGGGCATCGAGGTCACGGCCTACATCCCGGGTGAGGGTCACAACCTGCAGGAGCACTCCATCGTGCTCGTGCGTGGTGGCCGTGTGAAGGACCTGCCGGGTGTTCGTTACAAGATCATCCGCGGTTCCCTCGACACGCAGGGCGTCAAGAACCGTAAGCAGGCTCGCAGCCGCTACGGCGCCAAGAAGGAGAAGTAAGAATGCCTCGTAAGGGCCCCGCCCCGAAGCGCCCGGTCATCATCGACCCGGTCTACAGCTCTCCTCTTGTCACCTCGCTGATCAACAAGATCCTGCTTGACGGCAAGCGTTCCACCGCCGAGCGCATCGTGTACGGCGCCATGGAGGGTCTTCGCGAGAAGACCGGCCAGGACCCGGTCATCACGCTGAAGCGCGCGCTTGAGAACGTCAAGCCGTCCCTCGAGGTCAAGTCCCGCCGTGTCGGTGGCGCCACCTACCAGGTGCCGATCGAGGTCAAGCCGGGCCGCGCGTCCACGCTGGCCCTCCGCTGGCTCGTCGGTTACTCCCGCGCCCGTCGCGAGAAGACCATGACCGAGCGCCTTCTGAACGAGCTGCTCGACGCCTCCAACGGCCTCGGCGCTGCTGTCAAGAAGCGCGAGGACACGCACAAGATGGCCGAGTCCAACAAGGCCTTCGCGCACTACCGCTGGTAGTCGCAACCCACATCGAGACCGAGAGAAGACTGAGCCGATATGGCTACCACTTCGCTTGACCTTGCCAAGGTGCGCAACATCGGCATCATGGCGCACATCGACGCGGGCAAGACGACCACCACCGAGCGGATCCTGTTCTACACCGGCGTTTCTTACAAGATCGGTGAAGTCCACGACGGCGCTGCCACGATGGACTGGATGGAGCAGGAGCAGGAGCGCGGCATCACGATCACGTCCGCCGCGACGACCTGCCACTGGCCGCTCGAGAATGTCGATCACACGATCAACATCATCGACACGCCGGGTCACGTCGACTTCACCGTCGAGGTGGAGCGTTCGCTGCGCGTGCTCGACGGTGCTGTCACCGTGTTCGACGGTGTGGCCGGCGTCGAGCCCCAGTCCGAGACCGTTTGGCGACAGGCGGACCGCTACGGCGTCCCGCGTATCTGCTTCGTCAACAAGCTCGACCGTACGGGCGCCGACTTCCTGCGCTGCGTCGACATGATCGTGAACCGCCTTGGCGCGGTCCCGATCGTCATGCAGCTGCCCATCGGCGCCGAGATGGACTTCCAGGGTGTTGTGGACCTCGTCCGCATGAAGGCCCTGGTCTGGTCCGCGGACGCGTCCAAGGGCGAGATGTACGACGTCGTCGACATCCCGGAGAACCTCACCGAGCTCGCCGACGAGTACCGCGGCAAGCTGATCGAGGCCGTCTCCGAGAACGACGAGGAGCTCATGGAGCTCTTCCTCGAGGGCGTCGAGCCCACCGAGGAGCAGCTCTACGCCGCCGTCCGTCGCATCACCATTGCCTCCGGCAAGGGTGGCGGCGAGAAGACGGTCACCCCCGTCTTCTGTGGCACCGCGTTCAAGAACAAGGGCGTCCAGCCCCTGCTCGACGCGGTCGTGCGCTACCTTCCCTCCCCCCTGGACGTCGAGGCCATCGAGGGCCACGACGTCAAGGACGCGGAGCTGGTCGTCAAGCGCAAGCCGTCCGACGACGAGCCGCTGTCGGCCCTCGCGTTCAAGATCGCGAGCGACCCGCACCTCGGCAAGCTCACCTTCGTCCGGATCTACTCCGGTCGCCTGGAGGCCGGCACCGCGGTGCTGAACTCCGTCAAGGGCAAGAAGGAGCGCATCGGCAAGATCTACCGCATGCACGCGAACAAGCGTGAGGAGATCGACTCGGTGGGCGCCGGCGACATCGTCGCCGTCATGGGCCTGAAGCAGACCACCACCGGTGAGACGCTGTGCGACGACAAGAACCCGGTCATCCTGGAGTCCATGGACTTCCCGGCGCCGGTCATTCAGGTCGCGATCGAGCCCAAGTCCAAGGGTGACCAGGAGAAGCTGGGTGTTGCCATCCAGCGTCTCGCGGAGGAGGACCCCTCCTTCCAGGTGCACTCGGACGAGGAGACCGGCCAGACCATCATCGGTGGTATGGGCGAGCTCCACCTCGACATCCTCGTCGACCGTATGCGTCGCGAGTTCAAGGTCGAGGCGAACGTCGGCAAGCCGCAGGTCGCGTACCGCGAGACGATCCGCAAGGTCGTCGAGCGCGTGGACTACACCCACAAGAAGCAGACCGGTGGTACCGGTCAGTTCGCCAAGGTGCAGATCGCGATCGAGCCGATCACGGACGGCGACGCCACGTACGAGTTCGTGAACAAGGTCACCGGTGGCCGCATCCCGAAGGAGTACATCCCTTCGGTCGACGCGGGTGCGCAGGAGGCCATGCAGTTCGGCATCCTGGCCGGCTACGAGATGACTGGCGTCCGCGTCATCCTTCTCGACGGTGGCTACCACGAGGTCGACTCCTCCGAGCTCGCGTTCAAGATCGCCGGTTCGCAGGCCTTCAAGGAGGCCGCGCGGAAGGCTTCGCCGGTCATCCTCGAGCCCATGATGTCCGTCGAGGTCACCACGCCCGAGGACTACATGGGTGAGGTCATCGGCGACATCAACTCCCGCCGTGGTCAGATTCAGGCCATGGAGGAGCGCAGCGGCGCTCGCGTCGTGAAGGGCCTCGTGCCCCTCTCGGAGATGTTCGGCTACGTCGGAGACCTCCGCAGCAAGACCTCGGGTCGCGCAAGCTACTCGATGCAGTTCGACTCCTACGCCGAGGTTCCGCGGAACGTCGCCGAGGAGATCATCGCGAAGGCCAAGGGCGAGTAACTCTTCCGAGCTCACGCTTTAGGCTTGACACCAGTCGCCGGGGCTCGACCCCCGAAACCCGAGGAATCGGGCCCCGGTGGATGGCATCCCAGCAAAGATCACCTGGCGCCGATGAAGCAAGGCGTACAGAACCACTCCGCAGGAGGATTCAGTGGCGAAGGCAAAGTTCGAGCGGACTAAGCCGCACGTCAACATCGGCACCATCGGTCACATTGACCACGGTAAGACGACCCTCACGGCCGCCATTACCAAGGTGCTGCACGACGCGTACCCGGACCTGAACGAGGCCTCGGCCTTCGACCAGATCGACAAGGCTCCCGAGGAGCGCCAGCGCGGTATCACCATCTCGATCGCGCACGTCGAGTACCAGACCGAGTCGCGTCACTACGCCCACGTTGACTGCCCCGGTCACGCGGACTACATCAAGAACATGATCACGGGTGCGGCGCAGATGGACGGCGCCATCCTCGTGGTCGCGGCCACCGACGGCCCGATGCCGCAGACCAAGGAGCACGTGCTCCTGGCCCGCCAGGTCGGCGTTCCGTACATCGTCGTCGCCCTGAACAAGGCCGACATGGTCGACGACGAGGAGATCCTGGAGCTCGTCGAGCTCGAGGTGCGTGAGCTCCTCTCCGAGTACGACTTCCCGGGCGACGACCTTCCGGTCGTCCGTGTCTCGGCGCTCAAGGCGCTCGAGGGCGACAAGGAGTGGGGCGAGGCTCTCCTCGGTCTCATGAAGGCCGTCGACGAGTCGATCCCGCAGCCCGAGCGCGAGGTCGACAAGCCGTTCCTCATGCCGATCGAGGACGTCTTCACGATCACCGGTCGTGGCACCGTCGTCACCGGTCGTATCGAGCGTGGCGTGCTCAAGGTCAACGAGACCGTTGACATCATCGGTATCAAGACCGAGAAGACCACCACCACGGTCACCGGTATCGAGATGTTCCGCAAGCTGCTCGACGAGGGCCAGGCCGGTGAGAACGTCGGTCTGCTCCTCCGTGGCATCAAGCGCGAGGATGTCGAGCGCGGCCAGGTCATCATCAAGCCGGGTTCGGTCACGCCGCACACGAACTTCGAGGCCCAGGCCTACATCCTGTCGAAGGACGAGGGTGGCCGTCACACCCCGTTCTTCAACAACTACCGCCCGCAGTTCTACTTCCGTACCACGGACGTGACCGGCGTCGTGACCCTCCCCGAGGGCACCGAGATGGTCATGCCGGGCGACAACACCGCCATGAGCGTTGAGCTGATCCAGCCCATCGCCATGGAGGAGGGCCTCAAGTTCGCCATCCGTGAGGGTGGCCGGACCGTCGGCGCCGGCCAGGTCGTCAAGATCACTGCCTGATCTTGATCTGACCCGGTAGCTCCACGAGCTCCAAGAGAAGGCCCCGCACCGAAAGGTGCGGGGCCTTCTCGCGTTCCCGGCACCGGCGAAAAAGATCTTTGAGAGGGTGCGAGAAATACTGTCGTCCGATGTCGTGGCCGCGCGGGCGGCTTCGACCCATGGGTGACAACGCGCCACAGGGGCGCGTGGGACGGGGAGGACACCCGAGATGAAGTACGTCGCGATGATCTACGGCAGCCAGGCCAAGTGGGAGTCCTTCCCGGCCGACGCCTGGCCCGAGGCGATCGCCAAGCAGGAGGCCTTCAACCGGAAGTACCGGGAGAGCGGCGAGCTGATCGGCGCGTACGGACTCGCCGACGCGGCCGCCGCCCTGCTCGTCCGCCGCGAGGGCGGCGCCCCCGTGGTCACCGACGGCCCGTACCTGGAGACCAAGGAGTACCTGGCCAGCTTCTACCTGCTCGACTGCGACAGCCCGGAGCGCGCCCAGCAGATCGCCGCGGACATGCCCTTCGCGGACGTCGACCCCGTCGAGCTCTGGCCGATCCTCCACGAGTCCGCGGCGGACGTGTGACCGGGAACCACGAGATCGAGGATCTGCTGCGCACGTACGCGCCGCGGGTCCTCGGCGCGCTCGTCCGGCGGTACGGCGACTTCGACCTCGCCGAGGACGCCGTCCAGGAGGCGCTCATCGCCGCCACGCGGCAGTGGCCCGAGGACGGGATCCCCGACAACGCGCGCGGCTGGCTGCTCACCGTCGCCCAGCGCAAGTACATCGACCTGGTCCGCAACGAGGCCGCGCGCCGGCGCCGCGAGGACGCCCTCTCGCTCGCCACCCCGGACTCCGAGCTCATCGCCCGGGCGGCGGACGCCCCCACGGGTGGCGAGGACGACTCCCTGGCCCTGCTCTTCCTCTGCAGCCACCCCGACCTCACCCCCGCGAGCCGCATCGCGCTCACCCTGCGGGCCGTCGGCGGCCTCACCACCGCGCAGATCGCCGCGGCCTTCCTCGTCCCCGAGACGACCATGGCGCAGCGCATCACCCGGGCCAAGCAGACGATCAAGGCGGCCGGAGGCGGGCTCGCCCAGCCCGAGGGGGAGAACCGGGCGGCCCGGCTCACCGAGGTGCGGCACGTCCTCTACCTGATCTTCAACGAGGGCTACACGGCCAGCGGCGGCGACGACCTCACCGCGCCCGGACTCTCCACGGAGGCGATCCGACTCACCCGGCTCCTGCACCGGCTCGTCCCCGAGGACACCGAGACGGCGGGCCTGCTCGCGCTCATGCTCCTCACCGACGCCCGCCGCCCGGCCCGCACCGGCCCGCACGGCGAGCTGGTGCCGCTCGCCGAGCAGGACAGGGGCCGCTGGGACGGCCGGCTGATCGAGGAGGGCGTCGGGCTGATCAGCCGCACGCTGGCGAAGGGGCAGGTCGGCCCGCACCAGCTCCAGGCGGCGATCGCGGCCGTACACGACGAGGCGGAGTCCGCCGAGGCCACCGACTGGCCGCAGATCCTCGCCCTGTACGAGCTTCTGGAGAGGACCGGGGAGAACCCGGTGATCACGCTGAACCGCGTGGTCGCGGTCGCGATGGTCCACGGCCCGGAAGCGGGCCTGGAGCTCCTCGCCGGCCTGGCGGAGGACAAACGCCTCGCCCACCACCACCGGCTCCTCGCCACGCGAGCGCACCTCCTCGAACTCCTCGGCGACGGGGAGAACGCGGCGGCCGCCTACCGCGAGGCGGCCCGGCACGCGACGAGTGCTCCCGAGCGCCGCCATCTGACGGAACGGGCACGCCGGTTGGGATGAGGGGGAGCGGGAGGGGCGTCCGGGACGGCGCGTGCGCCCCGACGCTTGCCCGTACGTGACGTGGGGTACAGTCTTCGCCCCCGATTGGCGGCCGGAAGGTCCCGTATGGCAGACTGTCGGGGTTGCTCGGTTGAGTGCCGATGCTGCGCGCCTCCCGTCGGGAGGACCGGAAGCGAGTCCCACAGTACTCGTCGCTCCTTTTCAGGAGCGGACGTACGGGAATCTTCCGGGAAGCGTCAGCGGGGTGCAGGCCAGGCACTCGGGTGGTGTTCTGCCCCCGGCCTGCGGTTCTGGGACCGCACCCCCTTGGTTGGGAAATCCTTCGGGATTTCTGCGTAGAGGGAGTGCGACACGCCCGACCGCGTGGGTCGGAGACAGAGTCAAGAGAACCCCCGAGTCCAGAGCGTTACGAGAGACAGGACTACTAGTAGCCATGGCGGGACAGAAGATCCGCATCCGGCTCAAGGCCTACGACCACGAGGTCATCGATTCCTCGGCGAAGAAGATCGTCGAGACGGTGACGCGCACTGGTGCGTCGGTCGCGGGCCCGGTGCCGCTGCCCACTGAGAAGAACGTGTACTGCGTCATCAAGTCGCCGCACAAGTACAAGGACTCGCGCGAGCACTTCGAGATGCGCACGCACAAGCGCCTCATCGACATCCTCGACCCCACGCCGAAGACGGTTGACTCGCTCATGCGTCTCGACCTCCCGGCGGGCGTTGACATCGAGATCAAGCTCTGAGGGCGCGCGAGATGGCTAAGAACATCAAGGGCATCCTGGGCGAGAAGCTCGGCATGACGCAGGTCTGGGACGAGAACAACCGGGTTGTCCCGGTCACCGTCGTCAAGGCCGGCCCCAATGTCGTGACCCAGGTCCGTACGAACGACGTCGACGGCTACGAGTCGGTCCAGATCGCCTTCGGCGAGATCGACCCTCGCAAGGTGAACAAGCCCCTCAAGGGTCACTTCGCCAAGGCTGACGTCACCCCGCGCCGCCACCTGGTGGAGCTCCGTACCGCTGACGCCTCCGAGTACACGCTCGGCCAGGAGATCACCGCTGAGCTCTTCGAGGCCGGCGTGAAGGTCGACGTCACCGGCAAGAGCAAGGGCAAGGGCTTCGCCGGTGTCATGAAGCGCCACAACTTCCGTGGTGGCAAGGCGTCTCACGGTGCCCACCGCGTGCACCGCAAGCCCGGCTCCATCGGTGGCTGTGCCACTCCGGGTCGTGTCTTCAAGGGCATGAAGATGGCCGGTCGCATGGGTAACGAGCGTGTGACCACCCAGAACCTGACCGTCCACGCCGTTGACGCCGAGAAGGGTCTGCTGCTCATCAAGGGCGCCGTCCCCGGCCCTAACGGTGGCCTCGTCCTGGTCCGCACCGCGGCCAAGGGGGTTTGAGGAACCGATGAGCACCATTGACATCCTTTCGCCGGCAGGCGACAAGACCGGGACCGTCGAGCTCCCCGCGGAGATCTTCGGCGCCAAGGTCAGCGTTCCGCTGATCCACCAGGTCGTCGTCGCGCAGCTGGCCGCGGCCCGTCAGGGCACGCACAAGACCAAGACCCGTGGCGAAGTCCGCGGCGGTGGCCGGAAGCCTTACCGCCAGAAGGGCACCGGCCGCGCCCGTCAGGGTTCGACCCGCGCCCCGCAGTTCGCCGGTGGTGGCGTCGTCCACGGCCCGCAGCCGCGTGACTACTCCCAGCGGACCCCGAAGAAGATGAAGGTCGCCGCCCTCCGCGGTGCCCTCTCGGACCGGGCGAACCACTCCCGCATCCACGTCGTCACCGGCGTGGTCGAGGGTGACATCTCCACCAAGGCCGCCAAGACGCTGTTCGGCAAGATCTCGGAGCGCAAGAACCTGCTCCTGGTCGTCGAGCGCTCGGACGAGGCTGCGTGGCTGTCCGCTCGTAACCTGCCCCAGGTGCACATCCTGGAGCCGGGCCAGCTCAACACGTACGACGTGATCGTCTCCGACGACGTGGTCTTCACTCAGGCCGCCCTCGAGTCCTTCGTGTCTGGCCCCCAGACCGACGAGACCGAAGGGAGCGACGCCTGATGACTGAGGCCGTCGTCACCAGCAAGACCTTCTCGGACCCGCGCGACATTCTCGTCAAGCCGGTTGTCTCGGAGAAGAGCTACGCCCTGCTGGACGAGAACAAGTACACGTTCATCGTCGCGCCTGGCTCCAACAAGACCCAGATCAAGCAGGCCGTCGAGGCGGTCTTCTCGGTCAAGGTCACCGGGGTCAACACGATCAACCGCCAGGGCAAGCGCAAGCGCACCAAGGCCGGTTTCGGTAAGCGCAAGGACACCAAGCGCGCCATCGTGACCCTTGCCGAGGGTAACCGTATCGACATCTTCGGCGGTCCGACCGCCTAAGGGCGGTCTGGATCGTCCGGAATCGGACGAGGACTGAGAAATGGGAATCCGCAAGTACAAGCCGACTACGCCGGGCCGTCGTGGCTCCTCCGTAGCCGACTTCGTCGAGATCACGCGGTCCACGCCGGAGAAGTCGCTGGTCCGCCCCCTGCACAGCAAGGGCGGCCGTAACAACACCGGTCGGATCACGGTTCGACACCAGGGTGGCGGCCACAAGCGCGCCTACCGGGTGATCGACTTCCGTCGTCACGACAAGGACGGCGTGCCGGCGAAGGTCGCTCACATCGAGTACGACCCCAACCGCACCGCGCGCATCGCGCTGCTCCACTACGCGGACGGCGAGAAGCGCTACATCATCGCCCCGAAGAACCTGACGCAGGGTGACCGGGTCGAGAACGGCCCCGGCGCGGACATCAAGCCCGGCAACAACCTGGCCCTCCGCAACATCCCGGTCGGTACCACGATCCACGCGATCGAGCTCCGTCCCGGTGGCGGCGCCAAGTTCGCGCGCTCCGCTGGTGCCTCCGTGCAGCTGCTGGCGAAGGAGGGCACGATGGCCCACCTTCGTATGCCGTCCGGTGAGATCCGTCTCGTCGACGCCCGCTGCCGCGCCACCATCGGCGAGGTCGGCAACGCCGAGCAGTCGAACATCAACTGGGGCAAGGCCGGCCGTAAGCGCTGGCTGGGCGTTCGCCCGACCGTTCGCGGTGTGGCGATGAACCCGGTGGACCACCCGCACGGTGGTGGTGAGGGTAAGACCTCCGGTGGTCGCCACCCGGTCTCCCCGTGGGGTCAGAAGGAGGGTCGTACTCGCTCGCCGAAGAAGGCTTCGAGCAAGTACATCGTCCGCCGCCGCAAGACGAACAAGAAGCGCTAGGAGCGGGTTTAGATGCCGCGCAGTCTCAAGAAGGGACCCTTCGTCGACGGACACCTCGTAAAGAAGGTGGACGTACAGAACGAAGCCGGTACCAAGAACGTCATCAAGACCTGGTCCCGTCGCTCGATGATCATCCCGGCCATGCTCGGCCACACGATCGCGGTGCACAACGGCAAGACCCACATTCCGGTGTTTGTCACCGAGTCGATGGTCGGCCACAAGCTCGGCGAGTTCTCGCCGACGCGCACCTTCCGGGGTCACGTGAAGGACGACCGGAAGTCGAAGCGCCGCTAGTAGCGGGGTGGAATCGACCATGACAGACACTGGAAGGACAACCATGGAAGCCAGGGCCCAGGCGCGGTACATCCGCGTCACGCCCATGAAGGCCCGCCGAGTGGTGGACCTTATCCGTGGCATGGACGCCACGGAGGCTCAGGCGGTCCTGCGTTTCGCCCCGCAGGCCGCGAGCGTGCCGGTTGGCAAGGTGCTGGACAGCGCCATTGCCAACGCTGCACACAACTACGACCACACTGACGCCTCTTCGCTGGTCATCAGCGAGGCGTACGTCGATGAGGGCCCGACCCTGAAGCGGTTCCGTCCGCGTGCTCAGGGCCGTGCATTCCGGATCCGTAAGCGGACCAGCCACATCACCGTGGTCGTCAGCAGCAAGGAAGGAACCCGGTAATGGGCCAGAAGGTTAACCCGCATGGGTTCCGGCTCGGCATCACCACGGACTTCAAGTCCCGTTGGTACGCCGACAAGCTGTACAAGGACTACGTCAAGGAAGACGTCGCCATCCGTCGGATGATGACGTCCGGCATGGAGCGCGCCGGCATCTCGAAGGTTGAGATCGAGCGCACCCGTGACCGCGTGCGGGTGGACATCCACACCGCGCGTCCGGGCATCGTCATCGGCCGCCGTGGCGCCGAGGCCGACCGCATCCGCGGTGACCTCGAGAAGCTCACGGGCAAGCAGGTCCAGCTGAACATCCTCGAGGTCAAGAACCCCGAGATGGACGCTCAGCTGGTTGCTCAGGCCGTTGCCGAGCAGCTCTCCTCCCGCGTCTCCTTCCGTCGCGCCATGCGTAAGAGCATGCAGGGCACGATGAAGGCCGGCGCCAAGGGCATCAAGATCCAGTGCGGCGGTCGCCTCGGCGGCGCCGAGATGTCCCGCTCGGAGTTCTACCGCGAGGGTCGTGTGCCGCTGCACACGCTCCGCGCGAACGTGGACTACGGCTTCTTCGAGGCCAAGACGACCTTCGGTCGCATTGGCGTGAAGGTCTGGATCTACAAGGGCGACGTCAAGAACATCGCCGAGGTCCGCGCCGAGAACGCTGCGGCCCGTGCGGGTAACCGCCCGGCCCGTGGTGCGGGTGGCGCTGGCGACCGTCCCGCCGGCCGTGGTGGCCGCGGTGGCGAGCGTGGCGGCCGAGGCCGCAAGCCGCAGCAGCAGTCCGCGCCGGCTGCCGAGGCCCCCAAGGCCGACGCTCCCGCCGCCGCTGCCGCTCCGGCTGAGAGCACCGGAACGGAGGCCTGACCGACATGCTGATCCCCCGTAGGGTCAAGCACCGCAAGCAGCACCACCCCAAGCGCTCGGGTATGAGCAAGGGTGGTACGCAGGTTGCGTTCGGCGAGTACGGCATTCAGGCCCTCACGCCGGCGTACGTGACGAACCGCCAGATCGAGGCTGCTCGTATCGCGATGACCCGCCACATCAAGCGTGGCGGCAAGGTCTGGATCAACATCTACCCGGACCGCCCGCTGACCAAGAAGCCTGCCGAGACCCGCATGGGTTCCGGTAAGGGTTCGCCGGAGTGGTGGATCGCGAACGTCAAGCCCGGTCGGGTGATGTTCGAGCTGTCCTACCCGAACGAGAAGATCGCGCGCGAGGCCCTGACCCGTGCGGCCCACAAGCTGCCGATGAAGTGCAAGATCGTTAAGCGCGAAGCAGGTGAGCTGTGATGACCGCCGGTACCAAGGCGTCCGAGCTGCGCGAGCTGGGCAACGAGGAGCTTCTCAACAAGCTCCGCGAAGCCAAGGAAGAGCTGTTCAACCTCCGCTTCCAGGCGGCGACGGGTCAGCTCGAGAACCACGGCCGGCTCAAGTCCGTCCGTAAGGACATCGCCCGGATCTACACCCTGATGCGTGAGCGCGAGCTGGGCATCGAGACGGTGGAGAACGCCTGATGAGCGAGAGCAACGTGACTGAGAAGACCGAGCGCAACGCTCGCAAGGTCCGCGAGGGCCTGGTCGTCAGCGACAAGATGGACAAGACCGTCGTCGTCGCTGTCGAGGACCGCGTCAAGCACGCGCTGTACGGCAAGGTCATTCGCCGTACGAACAAGCTCAAGGCTCACGACGAGCAGAACGCTGCCGGCATCGGTGACCGCGTCCTCCTGATGGAGACCCGGAAGCTGTCGTCGACGAAGCACTGGCGCGTCATCGAGATCCTCGAGAAGGCCAAGTAGGCATTTCGCGCAAGCGAAATCCAATAACCACAGCTTGAAGGGGTAACCCTTCAAGTTCGTTCCGCCAGGCTCGGCCGGGGCTTCTTCTGGAGCCCCGGCCGGGAACCGGCAGACAATCAGGAGATAGACGTGATCCAGCAGGAGTCGCGACTGCGTGTCGCCGACAACACTGGTGCCAAGGAGATCCTTTGCATCCGTGTTCTCGGTGGCTCGGGTCGCCGCTACGCGGGCATCGGTGACGTCATCGTCGCCACCGTCAAGGACGCGATCCCCGGTGGCAACGTGAAGAAGGGTGACGTCGTCAAGGCGGTCATCGTTCGCACCGTCAAGGAGCGCCGCCGCCAGGACGGCTCGTACATCCGCTTCGACGAGAACGCCGCTGTCATTCTCAAGAACGACGGCGACCCTCGTGGCACCCGTATCTTCGGCCCGGTCGGCCGTGAGCTGCGCGAGAAGAAGTTCATGAAGATCATCTCGCTCGCGCCGGAGGTGCTGTAAGCATGAAGATCAAGAAGGGCGACCTGGTCCAGGTCATCACCGGTAAGGACAAGGGCAAGCAGGGCAAGGTCATCACGGCCTTCCCCCGCGAGAACCGCGTCCTCGTCGAGGGTGTCAACCGGGTCAAGAAGCACACCAAGGCCGGCCCGTCGCAGGCCGGTGGCATCGTCACGACCGAGGCCCCTGTCCACGTGAGCAACGTTCAGCTCGTCGTGGAGAAGGACGGCAAGAAGGTCGTCACGCGTGTCGGTTACCGCTTCGACGACGAGGGCAACAAGATCCGCGTTGCCAAGCGGACGGGTGAGGACATCTGATGGCTACCACCACTCCGCGTCTCAAGACGAAGTACCGCGAGGAGATCGCGGGCAAGCTGCGTGAGGAGTTCTCGTACGAGAACGTCATGCAGGTTCCCGGCCTCGTGAAGATCGTGGTGAACATGGGTGTCGGCGACGCCGCCCGTGACTCCAAGCTGATCGACGGTGCGATCCGTGACCTGACCACGATCACCGGTCAGAAGCCGGCCGTGACCAAGGCTCGCAAGTCCATCGCGCAGTTCAAGCTGCGTGAGGGCCAGCCGATCGGTGCGCACGTCACCCTCCGTGGCGACCGCATGTGGGAGTTCCTGGACCGCACCCTGTCGCTCGCGCTTCCGCGCATCCGCGACTTCCGTGGTCTGTCCCCCAAGCAGTTCGACGGGCGTGGCAACTACACCTTCGGTCTCACGGAGCAGGTCATGTTCCACGAGATCGACCAGGACAAGATCGACCGTGTCCGGGGTATGGACATCACCGTGGTGACCACGGCGACCAACGACGCTGAGGGCCGCGCCCTTCTCCGTCACCTCGGCTTCCCCTTCAAGGAGGCGTAAGCGAGATGGCGAAGAAGGCTCTCATCGCGAAGGCTGCCCGCAAGCCCAAGTTCGGCGTGCGTGGCTACACGCGCTGCCAGCGTTGTGGTCGTCCCCACTCCGTGTACCGCAAGTTCGGCCTGTGCCGCGTGTGCCTTCGTGAGATGGCTCACCGTGGCGAGCTGCCGGGCGTGACCAAGAGCTCCTGGTAATCCCTTAATTGGGATGACCGGAGTCTCTCGGTAAGCACTGGGTTGGCGGCCGCCCATCCTTCCATGGCTTAGGCTAGGAGGGTTGGGCGTCCGCCGCCCGTACGACTTACTACGCCGTAGGTCCCCGCGCCGCACCCGTCCCGCCCCTGTGTGGGGAGAGGGATGGCGCATACAGGAAACCCCGGCGAGAGAGGCCGAAGGCCAATTCATGACCATGACTGATCCGATCGCGGACATGCTGACTCGTCTGCGTAACGCGAACTCGGCATACCACGACTCAGTGACGATGCCGCACAGCAAGATCAAGTCTCACATCGCGGAAATCCTCCAGCAGGAGGGCTTCATCACGGGCTGGAAGGTCGAGGACGCCGAGGTCGGCAAGAACCTCGTCCTCGAGCTCAAGTTCGGTCCGAACCGTGAGCGCTCCATTGCGGGCATCAAGCGGATCTCGAAGCCCGGTCTCCGGGTTTACGCGAAGTCCACCAACCTGCCGAAGGTTCTCGGCGGCCTGGGCGTGGCGATCATCTCCACGTCCCACGGCCTCCTGACCGGCCAGCAGGCAGGCAAGAAGGGCGTAGGTGGGGAAGTCCTCGCCTACGTCTGGTAGTCGGGAAAGGAAGGAAAGCTCATGTCGCGTATTGGCAAGCTGCCTATCCAGGTTCCCGCCGGCGTGGACGTCACCATCGATGGCCGCACGGTCACGGTGAAGGGTTCCAAGGGCACCCTGAGCCACACCGTCGCCGCTCCGATCGAGATCGTTAAGGGCGAGGATGGCGTGCTCAACGTCAACCGTCCGAACGACGAGCGTCAGAACAAGGCCCTGCACGGCCTGTCCCGCACGCTGGTGGCCAACATGATCACCGGTGTGACCCAGGGTTACGTGAAGGCGCTCGAGATCAGCGGCGTCGGTTACCGCGTGGCCGCGAAGGGCTCCAACCTGGAGTTCCAGCTCGGCTACAGCCACCCGATCCTGATCGAGGCGCCCGAGGGCATCTCGTTCAAGGTCGAGTCGCCGACCAAGTTCTCGGTCGAGGGCATCGACAAGCAGAAGGTCGGCGAAGTCGCCGCCAACATCCGCAAGCTTCGCAAGCCTGACCCTTACAAGGCCAAGGGCGTGAAGTATGCGGGTGAGGTCATCCGCCGCAAGGTCGGAAAGGCTGGTAAGTAAGCCATGGCATACGGTGTGAAGATCGCCAAGGGCGACGCCTACAAGGGCGCCGCCAAGAAGCGCCGCCACATCCGCATCCGCAAGAACGTGTCGGGTACGGCGGAGCGTCCGCGCCTCGTCGTGACGCGTTCCAACCGCGGTATCACCGCTCAGGTCATCGACGACCTCAAGGGTCACACCCTTGCGTCTGCGTCGACCCTGGACGCGTCGATCCGTGGCGGCGAGGGTGACAAGTCCGCGCAGGCCAAGCAGGTCGGTTCCCTGGTCGCCGAGCGCGCCAAGGCCGCCGGTGTCGAGGCAGTCGTGTTCGACCGTGGTGGCAACAGGTACGCCGGGCGCATTGCCGCTCTGGCTGACGCCGCCCGCGAAGCCGGGCTGAAGTTCTAAGCCCCGGTTCCGGGACTAACGGACGTAACAGAGAGAGGTAATCCAATGGCTGGACCCCAGCGCCGCGGTAGCGGTGCCGGTGGCGGCGAGCGGCGGGACCGGAAGGGCCGCGACGGTGGCCCTGCCGCCGAGAAGACCGCGTACGTTGAGCGCGTTGTCGCGATCAACCGCGTCGCCAAGGTTGTCAAGGGTGGTCGCCGCTTCAGCTTCACCGCGCTGGTCGTGGTGGGCGACGGTGACGGCACTGTAGGTGTCGGTTACGGCAAGGCCAAGGAAGTTCCCGCGGCCATCGCCAAGGGTGTCGAGGAAGCCAAGAAGAACTTCTTCAAGGTTCCCCGCATCCAGGGCACCATCCCGCACCCGATCACGGGCGAGAAGGCCGCGGGCGTCGTCCTGCTCAAGCCGGCTTCCCCCGGTACCGGCGTTATCGCCGGTGGCCCGGTGCGTGCCGTGCTCGAGTGCGCCGGCGTTCACGACATCCTGTCGAAGTCGCTCGGCTCGTCGAACGCGATCAACATCGTGCACGCGACCGTGGAGGCCCTGAAGGGCCTGCAGCGTCCCGAGGAGATCGCGGCTCGCCGTGGTCTGCCCCTCGAGGACGTCGCTCCCGCGGCTCTGCTCCGTGCACGTGCCGGGGCGGGTGCGTAATGGCTCGCCTCAAGGTCACGCAGACGAAGTCGTACATCGGCAGCAAGCAGAACCACCGCGACACCCTGCGCTCGCTTGGCCTCAAGAAGGTCAACGACGTGGTTGTCAAGGAGGATCGTCCCGAGTTCCGCGGCATGGTGCACACCGTCCGCCACCTCGTGACGGTCGAGGAGGTTGAATAACATGGCGGAGAACAGCCCGCTGAAGGCCCACAACCTCCGTCCCGCCCCCGGTGCCAAGACCGCGAAGACCCGTGTCGGTCGTGGTGAGGCGTCCAAGGGTAAGACGGCCGGTCGTGGTACCAAGGGTACGAAGGCCCGTTACCAGGTTCCGCAGCGCTTCGAGGGTGGGCAGATGCCCCTCCACATGCGTCTGCCGAAGCTCAAGGGCTTCAAGAACCCGTTCCGCACCGAGTTCCAGGTCGTGAACCTGGACAAGCTCGGCGCTCTCTACCCCGAGGGTGGAGAGGTCACGGTGGCCGACCTGGTCGCCAAGGGCGCGGTTCGCAAGAACAGCCTCGTCAAGGTGCTCGGCACCGGCGAGATCACCGTGGCGCTGCAGGTTTCGGTTGACGCCGTCTCCGGCTCCGCCAAGGAGAAGATCGCCGCCGCTGGTGGCACCGTCACCGAGCTCGTCTAAGACGACTCGATGGCTTGAACATCCGATCGGGGATGCCTCCCAAAAGGGGCATCCCCGATTGGTCGTTCCTAGGGGGGCATGGTCGCCGGTAAGGTGGCGTGCACTGTCTAGGCTCCGTGCGGTATGCCCGCACGGGATTGATGACCGATACCTAATCGTCGAACCTCAAGACCGTCACCCTTGACGCATAGCGCGGGGGTCGCAGGAGGCACCGTGCTCACCGCGTTCGCCCGGGCGTTCAAGACGCCCGACCTGCGCAAGAAGCTGCTCTTCACGCTCGGCATCATCGTG
Organism: Streptomyces sp. NPDC058650; assembly: GCF_042717315.1. Lineage (NCBI taxonomy): Bacteria > Bacillati > Actinomycetota > Actinomycetes > Kitasatosporales > Streptomycetaceae > Streptomyces > Streptomyces sp. NPDC058650. The sequence continues at coordinate 151,194 of NZ_JBHXRL010000014.1, read as the reverse complement.
CTGTACCGCCTCGGGGCCCACATCCCGGTCCCCGGCGTCAGCTACGAGGCCGTCCAGCAGTGTGTCAAGCAGGCCAGCGAGGGCAACAACAGCCTGTTCGGCCTGGTCAACATGTTCAGTGGCGGGGCGCTGCTGCAGATCACCATCTTCGCGCTCGGCATCATGCCGTACATCACGGCGAGCATCATCCTGCAGCTGCTGACCGTCGTGATCCCGCGCCTGGAGGCCCTCAAGAAGGAGGGACAGTCCGGTACCGCCAAGATCACCCAGTACACCCGGTACCTGACGATCGCCCTCGCCATCCTTCAGGGCACCGGCCTCGTGGCCACCGCCAAGAGCGGCGCGCTCTTCAGTGGCTGTGCCGTCGCCGACCAGGTCGTGCCCGACCAGTCGATCTTCACGATCGCCACGATGGTCCTCACGATGACCGCGGGCACCGCCGTCGTCATGTGGCTCGGTGAGGTCATCACCGACCGTGGCATCGGCAACGGCATGTCGATCCTGATGTTCATCTCGATCGCCGCCGGCTTCCCGGGCGCCCTGTGGGCCATCAAGGAGAGCGGCAAGCTCGCCAAGGGCTGGATCGAGTTCGGCACCGTCATCCTCATCGGCTTCGTGATGGTGGCCCTCGTGGTCTTCGTCGAGCAGGCCCAGCGGCGGATCCCCGTGCAGTACGCGAAGCGCATGATCGGCCGGCGCTCCTACGGCGGTACGTCCACGTACATCCCGCTGAAGGTGAACCAGGCAGGTGTGATTCCTGTCATCTTCGCGTCGTCGCTGCTCTACATCCCGGCCTTGATCGCGCAGTTCTCGAACTCCACCGCGGGGTGGAAGACCTGGATCGAAGCCCACTTCGTCAAGGGTGACCACCCCTACTACATCGCCACGTACTTCCTCCTGATCGTGTTCTTCGCCTTCTTCTACGTGGCGATCTCGTTCAACCCCGAGGAAGTCGCCGACAACATGAAGAAGTATGGTGGCTTCATCCCGGGTATCCGGGCTGGTCGACCTACTGCTGAGTATCTGAGCTACGTGCTCAACCGGATCACTTGGCCGGGCTCGCTGTACTTGGGTCTGATCGCTCTTGTGCCGACGATGGCGTTGGCAGGCTTCGGTGGCGCCAATGCCAACTTCCCCTTCGGTGGGACGAGCATCCTCATCATCGTGGGTGTGGGGCTGGAGACCGTGAAGCAGATCGAGAGCCAGCTCCAGCAGCGCAATTACGAAGGGTTCCTCCGCTGATGCGAATCGTCCTCGTCGGACCGCCCGGTGCCGGCAAGGGTACGCAGGCCGCGTTCCTTGCCAAGAACCTGGACATCCCGCACATCTCCACGGGTGACCTGTTCCGCGCCAACATCTCCAAGGGCACGGAGCTGGGTCTCAAGGCGAAGGCGTTCATGGACGCCGGCGACCTGGTACCCGACGAGGTGACCATCGGGATGGCCAAGGACCGCATGGAGCAGGCGGACGCCGCCCACGGCTTCCTGCTGGACGGGTTCCCCCGGAACGTGGCGCAGGCCGAGGCCCTGGACGTGGTCCTGAAGGCCGAGGACATGCAGCTGGACGCGGTCCTGGACCTGGAGGTCCCCGAGGACGAGGTCGTGAAGCGGATCGCGGGTCGCCGCACCTGCCGCAACGACAGTGCACACGTCTTCCACGTGATGTACAACATGCCGAAGACCGAGGGCGTCTGCGACGTCTGCGGTGGCGAGCTGTACCAGCGCCCGGACGACTCCGAGGAGACCGTCCGCAAGCGCCTGGAGGTCTACCACACGCAGACCGAGCCGATCATCGACTACTACCGGGCGCAGAACCTGGTCGTGACGATCTCCGCGCTCGGCAAGGTGGACGAGGTCACGGCGAAGGCCATGGCCGCGCTGAAGAAGTAACACCGGTTCGTTCGATACGGCCGCGGTGCCCGGGAAGGGCGCCGCGGCCGTATCGTTGTTCTGTCCCGTGTACACGCAAGAAAGGCCCCGCGACGATGGTGCAGATCAAGACCCCCGAGCAGATCGCGAAGATGCGCGAGGCGGGGCTGGTCGTCGCCGCCATTCACGCGGCGACCCGTGAAGCGGCCGTGCCGGGCGCCACGACGCGGGATCTGGACGAGGTCTCGCGGAAGGTCATCGCCGACCACGGGGCGAAGTCGAACTTCCTCGGGTACGGCGGCTTCCCCGCGACGATCTGCACCTCGGTGAACGAGGTCGTCGTCCACGGCATCCCCGACGAGAAGACCGTCCTGAAGGACGGCGACATCATCTCCATCGACGCGGGCGCGATCGTGGACGGCTGGCACGGTGACGCGGCCTACACGGCGTTCGTGGGCACCGGGCACGCGCCCGAGCTCGTGGAGCTCTCCCGGGTGACGGAGGAGTCGATGTGGGCGGGCATCGCGGCGATGAAGCTCGGTAACCGGCTCGTCGACATCTCGAAGGCCATCGAGACGTACATCAAGCGGCAGCCCCGTCCGTCGGTCGGCGAGCACAGCCTCGGGAAGTACGGGATCGTCGAGGACTACGGCGGCCACGGCATCGGCACCGAGATGCACATGGACCCGCACCTGCTGAACTACGTCTCCCGCAAGCGCGGCAAGGGCCCGAAGCTGGTCCCCGGCCTCTGCCTGGCGATCGAGCCGATGGTCTCCCTGGGCACCCCGCACACCGAGGTCCTCAAGGACGACTGGACGGTCGTCACGACCGACGGCACCTGGTCCTCCCACTGGGAGCACTCGATCGCCCTCACCGAGGAGGGCCCGCTGGTCCTCACGGCGGTCGACGGAGGCAAGGCGAAGCTGGCGGAGCTGGGTGTGACGGCGGCGCCGGACCCGCTGGCGTAGTCGGTTCGAGCGAGTAATGATCTTCTACCGTGGGCAAACTCCCGGATTCGTCTTTTCCAGGGGCCTGACGTAGACTGATGCGTCGGCTCTCGTGTACCCGTGTGTCCGCATGCGGCGGCGAGAGTCGATCAAGGTAGCCGATTCGAAAGGCGAAGCGTGGCCAAGAAGCAAGGTGCCATCGAAATCGAGGGCACCGTGATCGAGTCCCTCCCGAACGCCATGTTCAAGGTGGAACTCCAGAACGGTCACAAGGTCCTCGCGCACATCTCCGGCAAGATGCGGATGCACTACATCCGAATCCTTCCGGACGACCGGGTCGTCGTGGAGCTCTCTCCGTACGACCTGACGCGTGGCCGGATCGTCTACCGGTACAAGTAGATCTTGCCCGCACCCCGCCTTGCGGCGCGGGTGGTTGGCACTGACCCGGAGAACCTCACATCCCATGAAGGTCAAGCCGAGCGTCAAGAAGATCTGCGACAAGTGCAAGGTGATCCGCCGTCACGGTCGGGTCATGGTCATCTGCGACAACCTGCGCCACAAGCAGCGCCAGGGCTGACGCACGCCGACCGACCTGCATTTCGCAGTTCTTCGCGCGACGCATAAGCAGTACGTACATACGCAGAGCCCGTCGGGCCGTGTTCCACGGTTGACGGCACCTCCGGCGGGGGCCGGGGACCCGGACGTACCACTCTCCGAATCATTCGGAGGGTCGGCGGTCGGGAGCGGTTCTGCAGCAGACCCCCGAGAACACAGGAGCCATTGAATGGCACGCGTTTCCGGTGTTGACATCCCGCGCGAAAAGCGTGTGGTGGTCGCACTCACCTACGTCTTCGGCATCGGGCGCACCCGGTCCGAGGAGATTCTCGCCTCGACCGGCGTGAACCCGTCCACCCGTGTCCGCGACCTTGCCGAGGAAGACCTCGTCAAGATCCGTGAGTACGTGGACGCCAACCTCCAGACCGAGGGTGACCTCCGCCGCGAGATCGCCGCCGACATCCGCCGCAAGGTCGAGATCGGCTGCTACCAGGGTCTGCGCCACCGTCGTGGCCTGCCCGTTCGCGGTCAGCGCACCAGCACGAACGCTCGTACCCGCAAGGGCCCGCGTCGCGCCATCGCCGGCAAGAAGAAGCCGGGCAAGAAGTAGTCCTCAGCGGACGCTTGACCAAGCGGTCTTCGCTGTAGGACCGACCACCTCCCGTAGGAGTAATAGATGCCCCCCAAGGGTCGTCAGGGCGCTGCCAAGAAGGTGCGCCGCAAGGAAAAGAAGAACGTCGCTCACGGCCACGCGCACATCAAGAGCACGTTCAACAACACGATCGTCTCGATCACGGACCCCGCGGGCAACGTGATCTCCTGGGCCTCCGCCGGCCACGTCGGCTTCAAGGGCTCGCGCAAGTCGACCCCGTTCGCCGCGCAGATGGCCGCCGAGTCGGCCGCTCGCCGCGCGCAGGAGCACGGCATGCGCAAGGTCGACGTCTTCGTCAAGGGTCCGGGCTCCGGCCGCGAGACCGCGATCCGCTCCCTCCAGGCCACGGGCCTCGAGGTCGGTTCGATCCAGGACGTCACCCCCACGCCGCACAACGGCTGCCGTCCCCCCAAGCGCCGCCGCGTCTGATTTTCCGACGCACGGCTGCTTGACCAGGACTTCGGGCGGTACGGCTCTTCGGGCCGTGCCGCCCGTACCCTTGTAGGTGCTACATCCCCGTCGGGCGTCAAATAGTGGGCGTCCACGACAGAAGGACATAGAGACATGCTGATCGCTCAGCGTCCGTCGCTGACCGAAGAGGTCGTCGACGAGTTCCGCTCCCGGTTCGTGATCGAGCCGCTGGAGCCGGGCTTCGGCTACACCCTCGGCAACTCCCTCCGCCGTACCCTCCTCTCCTCGATCCCGGGTGCCGCTGTCACCAGCATCCGCATCGACGGTGTCCTGCACGAGTTCACCACCGTGCCGGGCGTCAAGGAGGACGTCACCGACCTCATCCTGAACATCAAGCAGCTGGTCGTCTCCTCGGAGCACGACGAGCCGGTCGTGATGTACCTGCGCAAGCAGGGCCCGGGTCTGGTCACCGCCGCCGACATCGCGCCGCCGGCCGGTGTCGAGGTGCACAACCCCGACCTCGTCCTCGCCACGCTCAACGGCAAGGGCAAGCTGGAGATGGAGCTGACCGTCGAGCGCGGTCGCGGCTACGTCTCCGCCGTCCAGAACAAGCAGGTGGGCCAGGAGATCGGCCGTATTCCGGTCGACTCCATCTACTCGCCGGTGCTCAAGGTCACGTACAAGGTCGAGGCGACCCGTGTCGAGCAGCGCACCGACTTCGACAAGCTGATCGTCGACGTCGAGACCAAGCAGGCCATGCGCCCGCGTGACGCCATGGCGTCCGCCGGCAAGACCCTGGTCGAGCTGTTCGGTCTGGCGCGCGAGCTCAACATCGACGCCGAGGGCATCGACATGGGCCCGTCCCCGACCGACGCCGCGCTCGCCGCTGATCTGGCGCTGCCGATCGAGGAGCTCGAGCTCACCGTTCGTTCGTACAACTGCCTCAAGCGCGAGGGCATCCACTCCGTGGGTGAGCTCGTGGCGCGTTCCGAGGCGGACCTGCTCGACATCCGCAACTTCGGTGCGAAGTCGATCGACGAGGTCAAGGCGAAGCTGGCCGGTATGGGCCTCGCGCTGAAGGACTCGCCGCCCGGATTCGACCCGACCGCCGCCGCCGACGCCTTCGGCGCCGATGACGACGCGGACGCCGGTTTCGTCGAGACCGAGCAGTACTAAGAACTCGGGCCTCACGGTCCGTACCTGGGCGCGGGAGCGCTGTGCTTGATCGCGCAGTTCCTCGCGCCCCCTTCCAGGCCCCTTCGGGGGCCTGGATCTCCGACGGGTGACCGCCCGCTCGGATACTGACCCCGGTACCTGATACGGCCGGGGCAGACACCAAGGAGAAACACCATGCCGCGTCCCGCCAAGGGTGCACGTCTCGGTGGCAGCGCCGCTCACGAGCGTCTGCTGCTCGCCAACCTGGCGAAGTCCCTCTTCGAGCACGGCCGCATCACGACGACCGAGGCCAAGGCCCGTCGCCTGCGCCCCGTCGCCGAGCGCCTGATCTCCAAGGCGAAGAAGGGCGACATCCACAACCGTCGCCTGGTGCTGCAGACGATCACCGACAAGGGCATCGTCCACACCCTCTTCACCGAGATCGCCCCGCGTTACTCGGAGCGTCCGGGTGGTTACACCCGTATCACCAAGATCGGCAACCGTCGTGGCGACAACGCCCCGATGGCCGTGATCGAGCTGGTCGAGGGCGAGATCGCCAAGAAGGCGACCGTCGCCGAGGCCGAGGCCGCCACCGTGCGCGCCGTCAAGGAGGCCGACGAGGCCGCCGTTGAGGCTCCGGCCGAGGAGTCGAAGGACGCGTAAGCGTTTCGACGAGTTTCTCGTGTGCGGGCCCGTACCCCCTGGGGGTGCGGGCCCGTTCCCGTGTGTTTGATGGTTCGAGAGGATTGTTCCGCGTGAGCGATGACGTGCAGGACGGGTTCGTACGGGTACGCCTTGACCTTTCGTACGACGGCAAGGAGTTCTCCGGCTGGGCCAAGCAGCCCCAGGGGCGGCGCACCGTGCAGGGCGAGATCGAGGCCGCGCTGCGGACCGTGACGCGCTCCACGGAGACGTACGAGCTGACCGTCGCCGGCCGGACCGACTCCGGGGTCCACGCGCGCGGCCAGGTCGCCCACGTCGACCTGCCCGTCGAGCTGTGGGAGGAGCACCGGGACAAGCTGCTCAGGCGGCTCGCGGGGCGGCTCTCCCATGACGTACGGGTGTGGAAGGTCGAAGAGGCCCCCGCCGGCTTCAACGCCCGTTTCTCGGCGATCTGGCGCCGCTACGCCTACCGCGTCACCGACAACCCCGGGGGCGTCGACCCGCTCCGGCGCGGGCACGTCCTGTGGCACGACTGGGCCCTCGACATGGACGCCATGAACGAGGCCGCGACCGCGCTCGTCGGCGAGCACGACTTCGCCGCGTACTGCAAGAAGCGCGAAGGGGCCACGACCATCCGGACCCTTCAGGTGCTGAGGTGGGAGCGGCGGCCCGACGGCATCCTCGAAGCGACCGTGAAGGCGGACGCCTTCTGCCACAACATGGTCCGCTCGCTCGTCGGCGCCATGCTCTTCGTCGGCGACGGGCACCGGCCGGTCGACTGGCCCGGGAAGGTGCTCGCCGCCGGCGTGCGGGACTCGGCCGTCCACGTCGTACGGCCGCACGGCCTCACCCTCGAAGAGGTCGGCTACCCGGAGGACGCGCTGCTCGCCGCCCGCAGCAAGGAGGCGCGCAACAAGCGGTCACTCCCCGGGAGCGTTGGCTGCTGCTGAGGCCTGCGCCCGGCCGCGGGCGTAGATCTGGTTGAAGACGAAGGTGCCGAGGTCGTCGCTGGCCTGGAAGACCGGCTTGTCGGCCTTGGTGACCTTCTTGCCGTTGGCGAAGCCCGCCTGCGTGAAGTAGGCGTAGCGGCCGGCCGAGTTCGAGCGGCGCAGGCAGACCGTGGCGCGGCAGAACTCCTTCACGCCGGCGCCCGCGAGCGGCGCGATGCCGCCGCTGGCCTGGGCCTTCGCCTTGAGGGCCGCCGCCTCGGAGGGGAAGACGGCCACGCCGACGGTGATCGCCACGCCGTCCTTCACGTAGGTGGCGCGCAGGACCTTCTGGCAGCCGTTCTTCTTGAGGACCGTGCCGAGGCCGCCCTGGGTGACGGACGCGCAGTTCGTCGTGGCGGAGGTGGCGCCCTTCTTGTACGGGCGGCCGTTCATCGTCATCTTCTTGCCCGGGAAGAGGCCGTCCACGGTGAGCGGGGCCTTGTCCTTCTTCGGGTCCGAGATGTAGTCCTTCGGGTTCGGCGGGGGCGGCGGCGCCACCGAGGAGAACGTCGGCTCGGGCGTGGGGGAGCCGGTGGGGGAGGCCGAGGTGGTGGGGATCCCGCCGTTCTTCGACTCGTCGTTCGTCTTGTTCGTGGACACGACGGCGGTGGCGACGATCGCGCCCACGGCGAGGGTCGCCACCGCTCCGCCGCCGATCAGCACCCAGCGCTTGCGGCGGTTGCGGCTGGCCGAGGCGTCGGCGAGGGCGCCCCAGTCAGGGGTGGGCCCGCCGCCCTGCGCCCCCGGGAAGGGGTTCGGCTGCTGCTGTCCCTGGCCCTGCTGCCCGCCGTACGGCTGCTGCCCGCCGTAGCCGGGCTGCTGCCCGTACTCCGGCTGCTGCCCGTACCCCGGCTGCTGTCCGTGGCCCTGCTGTCCCTGCCCCTGCTGCTGCGGCTCCTGTGGCCACTGCGGTCCCCCAAAGCTCATGCCGCGCATCCTAAACCGGTTGGGCGAAGGGGACGCGTGCGGCGACAATGCACCCCATGGGACATGTCGAGGCCGCACATCTTGAGTACTACCTTCCCGACGGGCGGGTCCTGCTCGGGGACGCCTCCTTCCGGGTCGGGGAGGGCGCGGTCGTCGCCCTCGTCGGGGCCAACGGCGCCGGCAAGACCACACTGCTCCGGCTGATCTCCGGGGAGCTCCAGCCGCACGGCGGCTCGGTCACCGTCAGCGGCGGCCTGGGCGTCATGCCTCAGTTCGTCGGCTCCGTACGGGACGCGTCCACCGTCCGCGACCTGCTGGTCTCGGTGGCGCAGCCGCGGATCCGGGAGGCCGCGAAGGCGGTCGACGCGGCCGAGCACCTGATCATGACGGTCGACGACGAGGCCGCGCAGATGTCGTACGCGCAGGCCCTCAGCGACTGGGCCGAGGTGCAGGGGTACGAGGCGGAGACCCTCTGGGACATGTGCACCATGGCGGCGCTCGGCGTCCCGTACGAGAAGGCGCAGTTCCGGGAGGTGCGGACGCTCTCCGGCGGTGAGCAGAAGCGGCTGGTCCTGGAGTACCTGCTGCGCGGCCCCGACGAGGTGCTGCTCCTGGACGAGCCGGACAACTACCTCGACGTGCCCGGCAAGCGGTGGCTGGAGGAGCGGCTGCGGGAGACCCGTAAGACCGTGCTCTTCATCTCCCACGACCGGGAGCTGCTCTCCCGGGGCGCCCAGAAGATCGTCGCGGTCGAGCCCGGTCCGGCCGGCTCGGACGTGTGGGTGCACGGCGGTGGCTTCGACACCTTCCACGAGGCCCGGCGCGAGCGGTTCGCCCGCTTCGAGGAGCTGAAGCGGCGCTGGGACGAGAAGCACGCCCAGCTGAAGAAGCTCGTGCTCAACCTGCGGCAGGCGGCGTCGGTCAGCCACGACATGGCCTCGCGGTACGCGGCGGCGCAGACGCGGCTGCGGAAGTTCGAGGAGGCGGGGCCGCCTCCGGAGCCGCCGCGCGAGCAGGACATCCGGATGCGGCTGCGCGGCGGCCGGACCGGCGTGCGGGCCGTGACCGTCGAGAACCTCGAGCTGACCGGTCTCATGAAGCCGTTCTCGCTGGAGATCTTCTACGGGGAGCGGGTCGCGGTCCTCGGGTCGAACGGCTCCGGGAAGTCGCACTTCCTGCGGCTGCTCGCGGGGGACCAGACGGTCGCCCACACGGGCGACTGGAAGCTGGGCGCGCGGGTCGTGCCCGGGCACTTCGCGCAGACCCACGCGCACCCGGAGCTGACCGGGCGGCCGCTCGTCGACATCCTGTGGACCGAGCACGCCAAGGACCGGGGCGCGGCGATGTCGATGCTGCGGCGGTACGAGCTGGAGCGCCAGGGCGACCAGCCCTTCGACAAGCTCTCCGGAGGGCAGCAGGCCCGGTTCCAGATCCTGCTCCTGGAGCTGGCGGGGACGACGGCGCTGCTCCTCGACGAGCCGACGGACAACCTGGACCTGGAGTCGGCCGAGGCGCTCCAGGACGGCCTGGAGTCGTACGACGGGACCGTGATGGCGGTCACGCACGACCGGTGGTTCGCGAAGAGCTTCGACCGGTTCCTGGTGTTCGGCTCCGACGGCGTGGTGCGCGAGACGACCGAGCCGGTGTGGGACGAGCGGCGGGTCGAGCGGGCGCGCTGACCTGGGGTCTCGCGGCGTTTTGACCCTTCGGGGGTGGCGCGGGTACTGTTGCGGTTTGTTATGCGTATTGGCTTCGTCGTTCTCACGCGAAGGGCCGTTACGCAGGTTCCCTGGAGCAGTTACCAGTGGCTCGCATACGGGCATGGTCCCGGCAGTGCAAGCCCCAGCTGCATGATCGCTTCAGGTGTGTCTGGACTCCATCCACTGAAGAAGCGAAGGCTACGAAGTGCGTACGTACAGCCCCAAGCCCGGCGATGTCACTCGCCAGTGGCACATCATCGACGCGCAGGACATCGTCCTGGGCCGTCTGGCGACCACGGCTGCGAACCTCCTCCGAGGCAAGCACAAGCCCGTCTACGCCCCCCACATGGACATGGGCGACTTCGTCATCATCATCAACGCTGACAAGGTCCACCTGTCCGGCAACAAGAAGACCCAGAAGCTGGCCTACCGCCACTCCGGCTTCCCGGGTGGTCTCCGCTCCGTCCGTTACGACGAGCTGCTGGAGAAGAACCCCGAGAAGGCCGTCGAGAAGGCCATCAAGGGCATGATCCCCAAGAACACCCTGGGCCGTCAGATGCTCTCGAAGCTGAAGGTCTACGCGGGTCCGAACCACCCGCACGCTGCGCAGCAGCCGGTTGCGTTCGAGATCACCCAGGTCGCGCAGTAGTTCCGGCCACACCCCCTAAGAACGAAAGAAATCTGAGGAGAATCGTGGCCGAGACCACCCCCGAGACCCCCGTCGACGAGTTCGAGGGCGTTGAGGAGTACACCACTGAGACCGAGCTCGTCGAGGGTGAGTACACCTCCGAGTCGCTCGCGTCCCGCTTCGGCGACCCGCAGCCGGCCGCCGGCCTGGGCCGTCGCAAGAACGCCATCGCCCGCGTCCGGATCGTTCCGGGCACCGGCAAGTGGAAGATCAACGGTCGCACCCTTGAGGACTACTTCCCCAACAAGGTGCACCAGCAGGAAGTCAACGAGCCCTTCAAGGTGCTCGAGCTCGACAACCGCTACGACGTCATCGCCCGCATCGCGGGTGGCGGTGTCTCCGGCCAGGCCGGCGCCCTGCGCCTCGGTGTGGCCCGTGCGCTGAACGAGGCGGACGTCGAGAACAACCGCCCGGCGCTGAAGAAGGCCGGCTTCCTCTCCCGCGACGACCGTGCGGTCGAGCGCAAGAAGGCCGGTCTCAAGAAGGCCCGTAAGGCCCCGCAGTACAGCAAGCGTTAATCACGCCTGCTCGGACTGTTTTCGTACGCCCCGGCGGCACTGCCCGTGCCGTCGGGGCGTACGTTTTTTCATAACCTTTTCCACCTTTACCTTCACCTTCATCTTTCATCGGCTTGGGCACGTATTTTCTCGGAGGACAGCTGTGGGACGACTCTTCGGCACGGACGGCGTTCGCGGTGTCGCCAATGCGGACCTGACGGCGGAGCTTGCGCTCGGTCTCTCGGTCGCGGCGGCGCACGTGCTGGCCGAAGCGGGCACCTTCGAAGGCCATCGGCCGACCGCCGTGGTCGGACGGGACCCGCGTGCGTCGGGAGAGTTCCTGGAAGCGGCCGTCGTGGCGGGTCTCGCCAGCGCCGGTGTCGACGTGCTGCGCGTCGGCGTCCTCCCCACCCCCGCCGTGGCCCACCTCACCGGTGTCCTCGGCGCCGACCTCGGCGTGATGCTCTCCGCCAGCCACAACGCGATGCCCGACAACGGCATCAAGTTCTTCGCCCGCGGCGGCCACAAGCTCGCCGACGACCTCGAGGACCGCATCGAGTCCGTGTACGAGGAGCACCGCACCGGCGCTCCCTGGGCGCGCCCGACCGGTGCCGGCGTCGGCCGGGTCCGCGACTACGACGAGGGCTTCGAGACGTACGTCTCCCACCTCCTCGCGGTCCTCCCCAACCGTCTCGACGGTCTCAAGGTCGTCCTCGACGAGGCCCACGGCGCCGCCTCCCACGTCTCGCCCGAGGCCTTCACCCGGGCCGGCGCCCAGGTCGTCACCATCGGCGCCGAGCCGGACGGCCTCAACATCAACGACGGCTGCGGCTCCACGCACCTGGGGCTCCTCCGCGCCGCCGTCGTCGAGCACGGCGCCGACCTCGGCATCGCGCACGACGGCGACGCCGACCGCTGCCTCGCCGTGGACGCCGCGGGCAACGAGGTCGACGGCGACCAGATCCTCGCCGTGCTCGCCCTCGCCATGCGCGAGGCCGGCACGCTGCGCGGCGACACCGTCGTCGCGACCGTCATGTCCAACCTGGGCTTCAAGCTCGCCATGGAGCGCGAGGGCCTGAACCTCGTCCAGACCGCGGTCGGCGACCGCTACGTCCTGGAGTCCATGAAGGAGCACGGCTACGCGCTCGGCGGCGAGCAGTCCGGGCACGTCATCGTGCTCGACCACGCCACCACCGGCGACGGCACCCTGACCGGCCTGATGCTCGCCGCCCGGATCGCCGCCACCGGCAAGTCCCTCGCGGAGCTCGTCGGCGTGATGGAGCGTCTGCCGCAGATCCTCATCAACGTCCCGGACGTCGACAGGTCCCGCGTGAAGACCTCCGGCGACCTCGCCGCCGCGGTCACCGCCGCCGAGACGGAGCTCGGCGCCACCGGCCGGGTCCTGCTGCGCCCGTCCGGCACCGAGCCGCTCGTCCGCGTCATGGTCGAGGCCGCCGACATCGAGCAGGCCCGCGCGGTCGCGCAGCGTCTGGCGGACGTCGTGAAGTCCGCGCTCGGCTAACCTTTCTGAAGCACCGTCATGCAGGAGAGGGCCCTGCCGCACCCGTGAGGGAGCGGTCAGGGCCCTTCTCGGTCTTCTCGGTCTTCCTGGTCTTCCCGGTCTCTCAGGGCTTCGGGGGCGCTTGTGCCCCACGCCGCCAGCGGCCGCGCTGGGTGTGCCACAGCAGCTTCTGCCCGTACAGGGTCAGCACTCCGGCCAGCATGATGCCGAGGAGGTTGAGCAGCAGCTGCTCGACCGAGCCCCACATCTGGCCGATCTCGCCGTAGCTGAGCGCCACCGCCGCGTTCGCGCCCGCCGGGACCGTCGTCACCGAGATCGCCACGCCCACCAGGGCACCCGACTTGGAGGACGTGAGCGAGAGCGTGCCGGCCACGCCCGCGAGCAGCGCCACGACGAAGGAGAACGGGTCCGGCTGCCAGATGAACTTGGTGTTGGGGCGATCCGCGTCCAGCTGCTCCCTGCTGAACAGACCCAGTGCGTCCATCCCCAGGCTGAAGACCGTCGTGGCCACGATCGCCGCCGCGAAGCCCACGAGCAGGGCGATCAGCGAGCGCGCCGCCAGCTTCGGGGCGCGCCGCACCACCGCCGTACAGACTCCGGCGAGCGGGCCGAACTCCGGGCCGACCGCCATCGCGCCCACGATCAGGATCGCGTTGTCGAGGACGACACCGCAGGCCGCGATCATCGTCGCCAGGATCATGAACGCGCTGTACGTGATCGAGAGCGTCGACTCCTCGTGCGTCGCGCCCGTCAGCTGCTCCCAGATCACCGCGTCCGCGGGCTCGCCCGGGGCCTCCTCCTCGGCGTCGTCGGCACGCTTGGAGAGGGAGAGGTCGATGTTGTCGACGGCGATCGAGCCGTCCTGGTCGATCCTCAGCTCCCGCAGCCCGCCGATGAGTTCGTCACCGGCCTCGCGGGCCACGTCGCACATGACCACGTCGCCGGCCGGGTCACGGGCCGCGCCCGGCAGCACCACCAGGTGCGTGGTGCCGACCGTCGACGCGATCAGTTTGACGGCGGCCGGGGTACGGCCGGGCGGAACGATCATCCGGAGGTGCAGCATGGGGAGAGCTTACGGAGATCGGAGCTTGCGGGGATCAGAGCTTGCGGAGGCTCAGCCGCTGCACCTTGTGGTCGGGCCCCTTGCGGACGACGAGGGTCGCCCGGCCGCGCGTCGGAGCCACGTTCTCCAGGAGGTTGACCTTGTTGATGGTCCGCCACATCGTGCGGGCGTACTCGAGGGCCTCCTCCTCGGAGACCTGCGTGTACCGCTGGAAGTACGAGGAGGGGTTCTGGAACGCGGTGTCGCGCAGCTTGCGGAAGCGGTTGAGGTACCAGCGCTCGATGTCCTCCGGCCGCGCGTCCACGTACACCGAGAAGTCGAAGTAGTCGGCGAGACCGACGCGGGTGCGGCCGTCCTGGCCGGGCAGGGCCGGCTGGAGGACGTTCAGCCCCTCCACGATGAGGATGTCGGGGCGGCGGACGACGAGCCGCTCGCCGGGCACGCGGTCGTAGATCAGGTGCGAGTAGACCGGGGCCGTGACCTCCTCCTTGCCCGCCTTGATGTCCGCGACGAACCGGGTGAGCGCCCGGCGGTCGTACGACTCGGGGAAGCCCTTGCGGGCCATGAGACCGCGCGCCTTCAGCTCCTCCATCGGGTAGAGGAAGGCGTCCGTGGTCACCAGCTCCACGCGCGGGTGCTCCGGCCAGCGGGCCAGGAGGGCCTGGAGGAGCCGGGAGACCGTCGACTTGCCGACGGCGACCGAACCGGCGACCCCTATGACGAACGGCGTGCCGCGCTGCTCCGCGCTCTCGCCGAGGAAGGTGTTGAGGGCGCCGCGGAGGCCGCTGGTGGCCTGCACGTAGAGGTTGAGCAGCCGGGAGAGCGGCAGGTAGACGTCGCGGACCTCGTCGAGGTCGATGACGTCCCCGAGGCCGCGGAGCCGCTCGACCTCGTCGGCGCTGAGGGGGAGGGGGGTCTTGTCTCGGAGGTCGCTCCACTCGGCTCGGGTGAGGTCGACGTACGGGGTCGTCTCGGACGGGCGGCGGTGGCCGGTGCCGTTCCGGGGGCTGCCGGTCCCTGCGCCATCGCGGGGACCTTCTCCGTTGGCGCTTCGTGGCGGCGAAGTGATCACCCCGCCATTGTCGTGGGTCGGCGGCGTCCGTGGGCCGTGGGGTCGGTCACGCGACAAAAGCCTTTGTCCGGCCATGACCCCAGGGCGATCATGCTCATGCCGCGTGTCCGCGTGTCCTCGTGTCCTCGTGTCCTTGTGTCCTTGGGATCTCACGCGGGGGGGAGCCGTCGCCGGGCGGCGCGAAGAGACCACGAAGAGACCACGAAGAGAAGCAGAGGGTCACCACCGATGCGTACGTCCATGAGAAGTGCCGCCGTCGCCGCCACCGCCGTCTCCCTCGCGCTGCTCGTCACCGCCTGCGGTGGCGGGGAGAAGAGCGGCGACCAGGGCAAGGGCAGCGGCAAGGAGGCTGCTCCCAGTGCCTCCGCCTCCGCCACGAGCGGCGCACCCGCCAAGGCGCTGTCCGCCGCCGAGCTGGAGAAGCTCATCGTCGAGCAGGCCGACCTGCCGGGCCACCAGGTGCAGAAGGCCAAGGCCGGGGAGATCGCCCTGGCCTCCGCGGTCTCCGCCGACAAGCCGTCCTGTACGCCGCTCGCCCACGCCATGTCGTACATCGCCACCGGGAAGCCGGCGGCGTCCGCGCAGCGCAAGGCCATCGAGGTGCCGAAGACCGAAGGGGCGTCGGCCTCGCCGGAGGACGCCCTGGGCGCGCTCGCGGCACCGGTGACGGGCGTGGCCCTCGGCTCGTACGACGGGCAGGGCGCCCAGGAGGCCTTCGCCTCGCTGAAGACGGCCGGTACGGAGTGCGCGGGCGGCTTCACGCTGATCGGCGGCGGCGAGCGGACGAAGATCTCCAAGCTCGCGCCGGAGACGCTGACCGCGGGGGAGGAGTCGCTCGCCTGGACGGTCACCACCGACGTGGACGGCAAGCCCTGGGTCACCAAGCTGGTCGCCTTCCGCCAGGGCAACACCCTGGCCTCGTTCTCCACGCTCAGCTTCGGCGGCACGGCCAAGGCCCTGCCGAAGGCCATCATCGACGCGCAGGCCGCCAAGCTCGGCTGACGTCACCCCGGGGGGGGCCTGGTGCGGCGGCCGCCGACGCGCAGGCCCGGGTGCGGCGGCGGTCGACGCGCAGGCCCTGGTGCGGCGGCTGTCGACGCGCAGCCGCCGCACCCGGCCGAGTCCTGCTTTCCAGGCCCCTTCCGCCCTAGGCTTCCGACATGTGCGGAATCGTGGGATACGCTGGCGGGCAGTCGGCTCTTGACGTGGTGGTCGCCGGCCTGAAGCGGCTCGAATACCGGGGCTACGACTCGGCCGGTGTCGCGGTGCTCTCCGACGGGGGACTCGCCGCGGCCAAGAAGGCGGGCAAGCTCGTCAACCTGGAGAAGGAGCTCAAGGACCGGCCGCTGGCCGGCGGCTCCGTGGGCATCGGGCACACCCGGTGGGCCACCCACGGCGGGCCGACCGACGTCAACGCGCACCCGCACCTGGACAACGCCGGGCGCGTCGCCGTCGTCCACAACGGCATCATCGAGAACTTCGCCGCCCTGCGAGCCGAGCTCGCCGAGCGCGGCCACGACCTGGCGTCCGAGACCGACACCGAGGTCGTCGCCCACCTCCTCGCCGAGGAGTTCTCCTCCGCCGTCGACCTGGCGGAGGCCATGCGGCTCGTCTGCCGCCGGCTCGACGGGGCCTTCACCCTGGTCGCCGTCCACGCCGACCAGCCCGACGTGGTCGTCGGCGCCCGCCGGAACTCGCCGCTCGTCGTCGGCGTCGGCGAGGGCGAGAACTTCCTCGCCTCCGACGTGTCCGCCTTCATCGCCCACACCCGCTCGGCGATCGAACTCGGCCAGGACCAGGTCGTCGAGCTCACCCGGGACGGCGTCACCGTCACCGACTTCGACGGGGCGCCCGCCGACGTACGCGCCTACCACGTCGACTGGGACGCCTCCGCCGCCGAGAAGGGCGGCTACGACTACTTCATGCTCAAGGAGATCGCCGAGCAGCCCAAGGCCGTCGCCGACACCCTCCTCGGGCGGATCGACGGGGCCGGCCGGCTCACCCTCGACGAGGTACGCATCCCCGACGCCGTGCTCCGCGAGGCCGACAAGGTCGTCATCATCGCCTGCGGCACCGCCTTCCACGCCGGCCTCATCGCCAAGTACGCCATCGAACACTGGACCCGCATCCCCTGCGAGGTCGAGCTCGCCAGCGAGTTCCGCTACCGGGATCCGATCCTCGGACAGAAGACCCTGGTCATCGCGATCTCGCAGTCCGGCGAGACCATGGACACCCTGATGGCGCTCCGGCACGCCCGCGAGCAGGGCGCGAAGGTGCTCGCCGTCTGCAATACGAACGGGTCGACGATCCCCAGGGAATCGGACGCCGTCCTCTACACCCACGCCGGGCCCGAGGTCGCCGTCGCCTCGACGAAGGCGTTCCTGACGCAGCTCGTCGCCTGCTATCTGCTGGCGCTGTATCTCGGTCAGGTGCGCGGTACCAAGTGGGGCGACGAGATCCGCGCCGTGGTGCGTGAGCTCGCGCGGATCGGCGACGAGGTCGAGCGGGTGCTCGAGACCATGGAGCCGGTACGGGCTCTCGCCAGGTCCCTGGCCCACAAGAACACCGTCCTCTTCCTCGGGCGACACGTCGGCTACCCGGTGGCCCTGGAGGGCGCGCTGAAGCTCAAGGAGCTCGCGTACATGCACGCCGAGGGCTTCGCCGCCGGAGAGCTCAAGCACGGGCCGATCGCGCTCATCGAGGAGGACCTGCCGGTCGTCGTCGTGGTGCCCTCGCCCAAGGGCCGCTCCGTCCTCCACGACAAGATCGTCTCCAACATCCAGGAGATCCGGGCCCGCGGTGCGCGGACCATCGTGATCGCCGAGGAGGGCGACGAGGAGGTCGTCCCGTACGCCGACCACCTCATCCGGATCCCCGCGACGCCTACGCTGCTCCAGCCGCTGGTCTCCACGGTGCCGCTCCAGGTCTTCGCCTGCGAGCTCGCCACCGCGCGGGGCAACGAGGTCGACCAGCCGCGCAACCTGGCCAAGTCGGTGACCGTGGAGTGAGTGGGAAATGATCATTGGGGTGGGGATCGACGTGGCGGAGATCGACCGCTTCGCCGCGTCGATCGAGCGCACACCGGGGCTGCTCCAGCGCCTCTTCGTCGAGCGGGAGCTGCTGCTCCCCAGCGGCGAACGGCGCGGGGTGGCCTCGCTCGCGGTGCGGTTCGCCGCGAAGGAGGCGCTGGCGAAGGCGCTCGGCGCGCCGGGCGGGCTGCACTGGACGGACGCCGAGGTGTACGTCGAGGGCACCGGGCAGCCGCGGCTGCGGGTGCGCGGGACGGTGGCGGCGCGGGCGGCGGAGCTGGGCGTGAAGCACTGGCACGTCTCGCTGAGCCACGACGCGGGGGTGGCCTCGGCGGTGGTGATCGCCGAGGCGTGACGCTTTCGGGATGTACGAGCCCGGGGCCCGGCCGTTTCCACGGTCGGGCCCCGGGCCGTGTGGCGCGCGACTGCCAGGGCCGGCGTCAGGTTGCGTGTGCCGCGCGCGTCCAGGGGGTGGTGTCGTGCCGTGTTAGGTAAGGCAAGCCTAAGTTGAGCGCTGAAGGGGCGTCAACCCTCGCTTTCGGACGGGTGCTTGGGCGATGAGGCGCCTGGGCGCTCCGGGCGAGGGGGAGCGGACTGCGGCAGACTGCTGGGCATGCGTACCGCTCACCGCGTGGAGACCGTCCGGGCCGCCGAGGCCGCACTCAAGGCCCGCCTCCCGGAAGGCGCCCTGATGCAGCGGGCCGCCGCCGGACTCGCCGCCGCCTGCGCCGGGTTGCTGCCCCGGGTGTACGGGGCGAGGGTCGTGCTGCTCGTCGGCAGCGGCGACAACGGCGGCGACGCCCTGTACGCCGGCGCCCGGCTCGCCCGGCGGGGCGCCGGCGTCACGGCCGTACTGCTCGGGGAGCGCGCCCACGAGGGCGGGCTCGCGGCGCTCCGGGCGGCGGGCGGGCGGATCGCCGACGACCCCTTCGAGGCGCTCGCCGTCGCCGACCTCGTCCTCGACGGCATCACCGGCATCGGGGGGCAGGGCGGGCTCCGGCCCGACGCCGTCCCCGTCGCCCGCGCCGCGCGCGGCTCCGACGCGGTCGTCGTCGCCGTCGACCTGCCGAGCGGCGTCGACGCCGACACGGGCGAGGTGACGGGGGAGGCGCTGCGGGCCGACGTGACGGTGACCTTCGGGACGTACAAGCCCGGGCTGCTCGTCGACCCGGCGCGGGAGTACGCCGGGGCGCTGCGGATCGTCGACATCGGGCTCGGCCCCCACCTCCCCGGGGTGCCGGAGATGGAGGCCCTCCAGCACGGGGACGTCGCACGGCTGCTGCCCGTGCCGGGCGCCGAGAGCGACAAGTACCGGCGCGGGGTCCTCGGCGTCGTCGCCGGCTCCGCCCGCTACCCGGGCGCGGCGGTCCTCGCGGTGGCGGGGGCGCTGCGCGGCGGGGCGGGGGCCGTGCGGTACGTCGGGGCCGCGGGGGACGCGGTGCTCGCGCGGCACCCGGAGACGCTGGTGCACTCCGGGCGGCCGGAGAAGGCCGGGCGGGTGCAGGCCTGGGTCGTCGGGCCCGGGCTCGGCGAGGGGCCCGGGCCCGTCGTCGCGGTCGCCGAGGTCCTCGCCTCCGACGTGCCGGTCCTCGTCGACGCCGACGGCCTGCGGGGCCTTGACCCGGCGGCGGTACGCGCCCGTCGCCCCGCACCGACCCTGCTCACCCCGCACGCGGGGGAGGCGGCGGCGCTGCTGGGCGTCGCCCGGGAGAAGGTCGAGGCGGGACGGCTCGCGGCGGTACGGGAGCTGGCGGAGCGGTTCGGGGCGACGGTGCTGCTCAAGGGGTCGACGACGCTGGTGTGCGGGCCGGGGGGTGAGCCCGTACGGGTGAACCCGACGGGGACGCCGTGGCTGGCGACGGCCGGGAGCGGGGACGTCCTGTCGGGGCTCGCGGGGTCGCTGCTGGCAGCGGGGCTGCCGGCGGTGGAGGCGGCGTCGGCAGCGGCGTACCTGCACGGGTTGGCGGCGCGGCGGGCCTCGGGGGGAGCGGGGGGTGGTCGGGCTCCGGGAGGTGGTGGTGCGGGGCCGGTGACGGCGGGGGAGGTGGCGGAGTCCCTGCGGGGGGCTTGGCGGGACGTGGTGGCGGCGCCGGTGTCGTAGGGGCGTTCTTTCCCCCACCCCGCCCCTTCCCGAAACCCTGCCGGGGGCTGGTTGGGGGTGGGGTAGTTGTTTCCCGGGGGCTGCGCCCCCGGACCCCCGCTGAGGGCGCGCCCGCTGCGCGGCGCGGTGCGGGGGGCTGTGGTCCCGGGCTGGGGCGGCTGCTTCGTGGCGCGGTGTGTGGGGTTGTGGTTGCGGGCTGGGGTGCCTGCTTCGTGGCGTGGTGTGTGGGGTTGTGGTCCCGGGCCGGCGCGCCCGCTGCGCGGCACGCCGACCCGGTGGGCGGCTTCTGCTCCGGCGGCGGCCACTCGGGCGAACCCGTTGCCCCGGCCGTGGGATCCGGCGCGCTGGGAGCGCGGGGCGGGGATTGGGTGGGTGGGGTGATCAGTTGGAGAAGCCGTACCGCGCCGCTGTTGTTCGCCCTCGCCACCGTCCTCGCCTTCGGGCCGACGGCGGCCCTCGCCGATACGCCCGAGCCGGAGCCCGTCGCGCCCGCCGTCGATTTCCCCTCGCCCGCGCCCTCGCCCGATTCCCCCGTGCCCGCGTCCGCCGTC
Source organism: Streptomyces sp. NPDC058650 (assembly GCF_042717315.1). Classification (NCBI taxonomy): domain Bacteria; kingdom Bacillati; phylum Actinomycetota; class Actinomycetes; order Kitasatosporales; family Streptomycetaceae; genus Streptomyces; species Streptomyces sp. NPDC058650. The sequence goes on along the minus strand of NZ_JBHXRL010000014.1, from coordinate 130,804 downwards.
GATTCCCCCGCGCCCGGCGCCGTCTCGCCCGCGCCCGACGCCCCCGACGCCGAGGCGCCCCCGCCCGCCCCCGGCGCCGTCGAGCCGCTCGTGCCCGGGGTCGTCGGGGGTGGGCGGGCCGAGTATCCGATGGACACTCCCGATCAGGTGCTGCCTCCTCTGCCGTCGCAGGGGGACGTTCCCGTGCCCGCGCCGGAGGGGGACGTGGACGAGTTGGTCGAGTATCTGCCGCGGAGTGCCGTCGGGGCCGCCTGTACCGCCAGCACCGGGACCTATCAGCGGCAGGTCGAGCGGCTGCTGAAGCTGCGGGTCGACGGGAAGCAGTCGGCCGCCGACTGCAGGGCCATCAAGGCCTTTCAGGTGAAGGAGAAGATCAAGCCCGCCAACGGGTACGCCGGGCCCGTCACCTGGGCCCGGGCCGAGTTGCTCGCCGCGCGGAAGAACCTCGACCCGGGGCGGCGCTGCCCCGTCAAGAAGTACGCCGTGGCCTGCGTCGATCTGGACCGGCAGCTCATGTGGGTGCGGAAGGACAAGAAGGTGACCTTCGAGGTGGTGAACGTGCGGAGCGGGCGCGTCGGGTATGCGACACGCACCGGGTGGCACACCGTCTACTGGCGGCACAAGGACCACTGGTCGTCCATCTACGACACCCCCATGCCCTACTCCCAGTTCTTCAGCGGCGGCCAGGCCTTCCACGCCGTCTACGGGCAGATCGCCACGCCCACCGGCAGCCGGGGCTGCGTCAATCTCAGCTACGGCAACGCCGGGAAACTCTGGGACGTCCTGCGCAAGGGTGACCGGGTCTACATCTGGGGGAAGCGGCCCGGTGGCTGACACCTGAGAGACTGGGCGCGATGACTGAGACACCTCCGCCCCGCAGAGCCCGCGCCGAGATCGACCTCGGCGCGCTGCGTGCGAACGTCCGCACGCTGCGCGCCCGCGTCGCCCCCCACGTCCGGATCATGGCCGTGGTCAAGGCCGACGCGTACGGACACGGCGCCGTGCGCTGTGCCCGCGCCGCCCTCGAAGCGGGCGCGGACTGGCTCGGAACGGCCACCCCGCACGAGGCGCTCGCCCTGCGCGCCGCCGGGATCACCGACGTTCCCGTCATGTGCTGGCTCTGGACCCCCGGCGACCCCTGGGACCAGGGCATCGAGGCCGGTCTCGACATGTCCGTGAGCGGGATGTGGGCTCTGGAGGAGGTCGTCGAGGCCGCGAAGGCGACCGGGAAGCTCGCTCGTGTGCAGCTCAAGGCCGATACCGGGCTCGGGCGCAACGGCTGCCAGCCCGCCGACTGGCCCGAGCTGGTCGGTGCAGCGCTGAAGGCCGAGGCCGAAGGGCTCGTCAAGGTCACCGGGCTCTGGTCGCACCTCGCCTGCGCCGACGAGCCCCACCACCCCTCCATCGCCGCTCAGCTCGACGTGTTCCGTTCGATGCTCGCCCACGCGGAGGAGGCGGGCGTCGAGCCCGAGGTCCGGCACATCGCGAACTCGCCGGCCACCCTCACCCTGCCCGAGGCCCACTTCGACCTGGTCCGGCCCGGCATCGCCCTCTACGGCGTCTCGCCCAGCCCCGAGCTCGGCACCTCCGCCGAGCTGGGGCTCCGGCCCGTCATGTCGCTCAAGGCGAGTGTCGCGCTCGTCAAGCACGTGCCCGCCGGGCACGGGGTGAGTTACGGGCACCACTACGTCACCGGTGACGAGACCACCCTCGGTCTCGTCCCGATCGGGTACGCCGACGGTGTCCCCCGGCACGCCTCGGGCCGCGGGCCCGTCCTCGTCGGCGACACGGTCCGTACCGTCGCCGGGCGCGTCGCCATGGACCAGTTCGTCGTCGACCTGGGCGGGGACACCCCCGAGCCGGGCACCGAGGCCGTGCTCTTCGGCCCCGGCGACCGGGGCGAGCCGACCGCCGAGGACTGGGCGGTGGCCGCCGACACCATCGCGTACGAGATCGTCACCCGGATCGGCGCGCGCGTCCCGCGCGTCTACCTGGACGGATAGGGGTTCTTCGTGGGCGAGCCGAGGAGTTGGCGGCGGGCCGGGTTCGCCGGGGCCGCGATAGGGGTCCTCGCGGCGGGCGCCGCCGCCGGAGTCGCCGTCGAGCGGCTCACGGTCGGCCGCTCCGTACGCCAGAAGGCCCGGCTCGCCCTGGACGCCACCGGCCCGTACGGCAGTCTCCGCGGCACCTCCGGCCGTGCGCTCGCCGACGACTCGACCGTCCTCTACTACGAGGTCGACGAGGTGGGGGAGGCCGAGGCCGACACGTCCGGCGGTCGTCGCCGGCGGCTCTTCGGGCGCAAGGAACCCGCCCCCGTCACCGTCGTCTTCAGTCACGGCTACTGCCTCAACCAGGACTCCTGGCACTTCCAGCGGGCCGCGCTCCGCGGTCTCGTCCGCACCGTCCACTGGGACCAGCGCAGCCACGGCCGCTCCGGCCACGGCGTCGCACAGTCCGGCCCCGACGGGGTGCCCGTCACCATCGAGCAGCTGGGCCGCGACCTCAAGGCCGTCCTCGACGTCGCCGCGCCCGAGGGCCCGCTCGTCCTGGTCGGGCACTCGATGGGCGGCATGACGGTGATGGCGCTCGCCGAGCAGTACCCGGAGTTCGTGCGCGAGCGGGTCCTCGGGGTCGCCTTCGTCGGCACCTCGGCCGGGAAGCTGGGCGAGGTGACGTACGGGCTGCCGCTCGCCGGCGTCAACGCCGTCCGACGGGTCCTGCCCGGGGTGCTGCGGGCGCTCGGCTCCCAGGCGGAGCTGGTCGAGCGCGGGCGCCGGGCGACGGCGGACCTGTTCGCCGGGCTGATCAAGAAGTACTCGTTCGCGTCGAAGGACGTGGACCCGGCGGTCGCCCGCTTCGCGGAGCGGATGATCGAGTCGACCCCGATCGACGTCGTCGCGGAGTTCTACCCGGCCTTCGCCGAGCACGACAAGGCCGCAGCCCTCACCGCCTTCGCGGAGCTGGAGCTGCCGGTGCTCGCGCTCGCCGGGGACAACGACCTCGTCACCCCCAGCTCGCACACCGAGGCCATCGCCGATCTGCTGCCCGACGCGGAGCTGGTCATCGTTCCCGACGCGGGTCATCTGGTGATGCTGGAGCACCCCGAGGCCGTCACCGACCGCCTGGCCGACCTGCTCGTGCGGACCGGTGCCGTCCCGGGGCCGGTGCCGGTGAGGACGGACGCCGGCAAGAGTTAGGTTGGCCGGTATGGAAGCAGCACACCCGCCCGTCTCCGGCGCCACCCTCGCCATCGACTCCCCCGAGCAGATGGGGGACCTCGGCCGCCGGCTCGCGAAACTCCTCCGGCCCGGCGACCTCGTCATGCTCACCGGCGAGCTCGGCGCCGGGAAGACCACCCTGACCCGCGGCCTCGGCGAGGGCCTCGGCGTGCGGGGCGCGGTCACGTCCCCGACGTTCGTCATCGCCCGCGTCCATCCGTCCCTGGTCGGCGGCCCGGCCCTGGTGCACGTCGACGCGTACCGCCTCGGCGGCGGCCTCGACGAGATGGAGGACCTCGACCTGGACGTCTCGCTGCCCGAGTCCGTGGTGGTCGTGGAGTGGGGTGACGGCAAGGTCGAGGAGTTGACCGACGACCGGCTGCACGTCCTCATCCACCGGCTGACCGGCGACACCGACGACGACCGGCGCACGGTCGTGCTGCGCGGGATCGGCTCGCGCTGGGCCGACGAGGACCTCGATCTCGGCTGACGGCGGGCCTTCCGGGGCGCCGTGGCGTACGTCTGATCGTAGGAGTTTCCGACAACGTGTCGGGAAGATATTGCGTGGGCCGTACGTGCCGTGGTGACATGGATGCACGAGCTGGTTAGGTGTACCTAACCTACGGGAGGCATGCATGGCCACGCCACAGCGCGCGGAAGCGGGACACGGCCGGGATTACGTCCCGATGGGTGAGCTGCTGGCGTCCTGTGCCGCTGCGCGCGCCCTGTCCACGCCGCCGCGCCGCCCCGGGCCCGAGCAGGCCGAGGGCGGGGACCAGGACGTCGTACGGCGGGACGAAGCCGCCTAGGGGCTTTTCGGGCGGCGGAGCTTTCCGAGCGCCGAAGCTTTCGGGCGGCGGAGCGTTTTTCGGGCGCCGAAGCTTTCGGGCGCCGGAGATTTTTCGAGCGTCGGGCTCAGGCGACGACGACGACCTTCGCGCCGATCGACGCGAACGTCCACAGCGCGTCCCCGTCCGCCCGCTTCATCCGGATGCCGCCGGTCTTCTTCGACGGGTCCGGCTTCGGCGTCGAGCCGTCCACCGCCGCGCTGAAGCCGATCGCCACGTCCTGGGCCGTCGCGAACCGCACCACGTGCTCGATCTGCACCCCGTCCGAGCCGCGCACCGAGCCCGAGCGCGAGGTCACCGTGTAGGCGCCCGGCAGCGGGTCCACCGTGCTCGGCATCACCGTGAACGTCCGGGTGGCCTTGCCCTTGCCGTTCACCAGCCACACCCGGCGGTCGGCGAGCGCGTACACGACCCGCTCACCGGTACCGGAGCCCGCGGGGACCGTCAGCGGGTTCTTCGCCGGCTGCTTCGGGCCGCCGCTCGGCGAGACGGAGGGGGCGGTCGTGCCCGGCGTCTTCGGCTTCACCGACAGATCGGTGGGGGCGCTCGCCGAGGCCTGGTACGCGAGGACGCCGACCGCGACGACGGCCGCCGCGGTGAGCCCGGCCACGAATCCCGAGCTGCTCCTTGCCACCGTGCCCACCTCTCGTACGAACGTATCGAAGGGTGACGGTAGCAGCCGGTGCCCCCGGTGGTCGGGCGCCGTGCCCGGGGGCGGCCCGGGGGTGGCCCGGGTGCCTCGCCGGGGCGCCGCCCGTCCCGGGAGCCGTAGGCTGTTCGCGTGCTGTTGCTCGCCATGGATACCGCCACCCCCGCCGTCACCGTCGCCCTGCACGACGGCGAGGCCGTCGTCGCCTCGTCGAGCCAGGTCGACGCCCGCCGCCACGGGGAGCTGCTGCTGCCCGCCGTCGACCGGGTCCTCAAGGAGGCCGGCCTCGCGCTCGACGCGGTCACCGGCGTCGTCGTCGGCGTCGGCCCCGGGCCGTACACCGGCCTGCGCGTCGGTCTCGTCACGGCCGCCGCCTTCTCCTCCGCGCTCGGCGTCCCGGTGCACGGCCTGTGCACCCTCGACGGCCTCGCGTACGCCTCCGGGATCGACGAGCCCTTCGCCGTCGCGACGGACGCGCGCCGCAAGGAGGTCTACTGGGCGCGGTACGAGGACTCCCGCACCCGCGTGACCGACGCGGCCGTCGACCGGCCCGCCGAGATCGCCGAACGCCTCGCGGGCCTGCCCGTCGTCGGCGCGGGCGCCCGTCTCTACCCCGAGGCCTTCCCCGACGCCCGCGACCCCGAGCACCAGTCGGCGGCCGCGCTCGCCGCGCTCGCCGCGGAGAAGCTGGCGGCCGGCGGCGAGGGCTTCCTGGACCCGCTGCCCCTGTACCTGCGCCGCCCCGACGCGCAGGTGCCGAAGAACTACAAGGTGGTCACGCCCACGTGACCGGCGGCGTGGAACTGCGCGAGATGCGCTGGTGGGACATCGCCCCGGTGCTGGCCCTCGAGGACGAGCTGTTCCCCGAGGACGCCTGGTCGGCGGGGATGTTCTGGTCGGAGCTCGCGCACGCGCGCGGGCCGCGTGCCACCCGCCGCTACCTCGTCGCGGAGGACCCGGCGGGGCGGCTCGTCGGGTACGCGGGGCTCGCCGCGGCCGGCGGACTCGGCGACGTCCAGACGATCGCCGTCGCCCGCGACCAGTGGGGTACGGGTCTCGGCGCCCGGCTCCTCACCGATCTGCTCCACCACGCCACCGCCTTCGAGTGCGACGAGGTCCTCCTCGAAGTGCGCGTGGACAACACCCGGGCCCAGAAGCTGTACGAGCGCTTCGGCTTCGAGCCCATCGGTTTCCGGCGCGGCTACTACCAGCCCGGAAACGTGGACGCGCTCGTGATGCGACTGACCGTTCAAGGAACTGAGACTGATTCTGATGGCTGCTGACGAACCCCTCGTACTCGGCATCGAGACCTCCTGCGACGAGACCGGTGTCGGCATCGTCCACGGCACCACCCTCCTCGCCGACGCCGTGGCCTCCAGCGTCGACACCCACGCCCGCTTCGGCGGCGTCGTGCCCGAGATCGCCTCCCGCGCCCACCTGGAGGCGATGGTCCCGACGATCGAGCGCGCCCTGAAGACGGCCGGGATCTCCGCGAAGGACCTCGACGGCATCGCCGTCACGGCCGGGCCCGGCCTCGCGGGCGCGCTGCTCGTCGGCGTCTCGGCCGCCAAGGCGTACGCGTACGCCCTCGGCAAGCCGCTGTACGGCGTCAACCACCTCGCCTCGCACATCTGCGTCGACCAGCTGGAGCACGGCAAGCTGCCCGAGCCGACGATGGCCCTGCTGGTCTCCGGCGGCCACTCCTCGCTGCTGCTCTCCGCCGACATCACCTCCGACGTGCGCCCCCTGGGCGCGACCATCGACGACGCGGCCGGCGAGGCCTTCGACAAGATCGCCCGGGTCCTCGACCTCGGCTTCCCCGGCGGACCGGTCATCGACCGGCTCGCGAGGGAGGGCGACCCGAAGGCGATCGCCTTCCCGCGCGGACTGAGCGGCTCCCGGGACCCCGCGTACGACTTCTCCTTCTCCGGCCTCAAGACCGCCGTGGCCCGCTGGATCGAGGCGAAGCGGGCGGCCGGCGAGGACGTGCCCGTCCGGGACGTGGCCGCGTCCTTCCAGGAGGCGGTCGTGGACGTGCTCACCCGCAAGGCCGTCCGGGCCTGCAAGGACGAGGGCGTCGACCACCTGATGATCGGCGGCGGCGTCGCCGCCAACTCGCGGCTGCGGGCGCTCGCCCAGGAGCGCTGCGAGCGGGCCGGCATCCGGCTGCGCGTACCGCGCCCGGGGCTGTGCACGGACAACGGCGCGATGGTCGCCGCGCTCGGCTCCGAGATGGTCGCCCGCAACCGGCCGGCCTCGGACCTGGAGCTGTCGGCCGACTCGTCCCTGCCGGTGACCGATCCCCACGTGCCCGGTTCGTCTCACGGCCACTCCCACGACCACGATCACGACCACGTGCACGAGATCAGCAAGGAGAACCTGTACTCGTGAGGCTCACGCTCATGTGGGAGGCGCGGGCCGCCCAGGGCCGCGGCCGCGAGCTCCTGGAGTGGGCCAGGGCCCAGGTCCTGGCGCACGAGCCGCTGCGCCGGGAGATCTTCCGCGCCCCGCAGGACCGGGTCCTGGTCCTCACGTGGTGGGAGGCGGAGGCCTTCGACGCCGAACTGCCCGAGCTGCCCGAGCCGGAGGCGGAGCTCATCACCCGTCCGGTCCACCGCTGGCGCTTCGAAGCGGTTTCTCCCGACTGATCCCGCCCGGCGCGCAACCCCGCGGGCCGCTCGCGCATCCCACAGGGCGTGGACAAGAAGATCGTGGTCTGGGCGGCGCTGACCGCCGTCGCGCTGCTGGTGACCGGTTGCACGGCGGAGGGCCCGGCCGCGGCCCCCGCCCCCGTCGTGTCCGAGAGCGCCCCCTCGGCGCCCCCGGCCGACGAGGACAAGGCCGCCGGAGCCGCCGGATCGGCAGCCGCGGCGTACCGCACGTGGGGCCTCAAGCCCTTCGCGGCCCCGCCCGCCCCGCCTGCGGTCAAGCCGGTCGTCCGGAAGCCCGGCGGCCCCGTCCCCGTCATCAGCGAGATCCCCACCACCGAGAAGATCGTCTTCATCACGATCGACGACGGGGCCGAGAAGGACCGCGAGTTCGTCCGGATGATGAAGGACCTCAAGGCCCCGGTGACGATGTTCCTCACCGACTCCGCGATCCGCGGCGACTACGGCTACTTCGCCCCGCTCGTCGCCCAGGGCCACGGCGTCGCCAACCACACCCTCACGCACCCGAACCTCCGCACCCTCTCCCGGGACGCCCAGCGCCGGGAGATCTGCGGCCAGCAGGCGAAGCTGGCGAAGGAGTACGGCACGACACCGAGGCTGTTCCGCCCGCCGTACGGCAACTGGAACGAGGACACCCGCGCCGCCGCCGGGACCTGCGGGGTGGACGCGATCGTGCTGTGGCGCGAGTCCATGCAGATCAAGAACATGCAGTACCAGCGCGGGGACAGGAAGCTGCACCCCGGCGACATCATCCTGGCCCACTTCCGCGGCCCGTCCGAGCTCAAGGGACGGACGATGACCGAGATGACGGCCACGATGCTGCGCCGCATCCAGGAGCAGGGCTTCACCGTGGCCCGCCTGGAGGACTACGTCTAGGGGGTGTCCGGCCGGATCGGCAGGACACCCCAAGGCCGGTCCGGAAGATTCCCGGGCGCGGTGTCGATGCGGGTCCGACCCGTTCGACGTATGTGTGGAAGGCGGGGAACGGCCCCGCCACCGCACCACCGAGGAGTCGTCATGCCCCGCTTCCTGTCCCTCGTCCGCATCGAGGAGAACACCATCGACATGGAGAGTGCCGACCCCGGCTTCGACGAGCGGATGGGCGCGCTCTTCGAGGAGATCACCAAGGCCGGCGCCATGGTGGACACGGCCGGGCTCAAGCCGACCGCCGAGGCCACCCGCATCACCTGGTCGGACGGGAAGCTGTCGTTCACCGACGGACCGTTCACCGAGACCAAGGAGGTCGTCGGCGGCTACGCGATGCTCCAGTGCAAGGACATGGCCGAGGCCGTCGAGTGGGGGAAGCGCTTCCTCGCCGTCCACCCGCCGAACTGGAAGGTCGGACTGGAGGTCCGCGAGGTCGAGGAGATGCCGGAAGGCTGACCATGGGTGTGCTGTCATGTGGACCATGACGGTGGAGAGCACCCTGGAGACGGTCTGCCGGATGGAGTCGGCGCGGATCATCGCCACCGTGGCGCGGATCGTCCGGGACGTCGGCATCGCCGAGGAGATCGCCCAGGACGCGTTCGTCTCCGCCCTGGAGCAGTGGCCGCGGTCAGGCGTCCCGGAGCGCCCGGGAGCCTGGCTGACGACCGCCGCGAAGCACCGCGCCGTCGACCTCGTGCGCCGCCGCGAGACGTACGCCCGGAAGCTCGCCGAGGTGGGCCGGACGCTCACGGCGGAGTCGTACGACCCCGAGCCGTCCGGCCCGGGCGACATCGACGACGACGTGCTCCGGCTCGTCTTCACCACCTGCCACCCGGTGCTCTCGGCCGACGGCCGCGCGGCGCTGACCCTGCGGCTCCTCGGCGGGCTCCGTACGGACGAGATCGCCCGCGCCTTCCTCGTACCGGAGGCGACGGTCGCGGCCCGGGTCACCCGCGCCAAGCGGACGCTCGCGAAGGCGGGCGTGGAGTTCGAGGTGCCGTACGGGGAGGAGAGGGTCGCCCGGCTCGGCTCCGTCCTGGAGGTCGTCTACCTGATCTTCAACGAGGGGTACGCGGCGACCGCCGGCGACGACCTGCTGCGGCCCGGCCTGTGCGAGGACGCGCTGCGGCTGGCCCGCGGCCTCGCCGCGCTCATGCCCGGGGAGGGCGAAGTGCACGGGCTCGCCGCCCTCCTCGAGCTCCAGGCCTCCCGGACGGCGGCCCGTACCGGTCGCGACGGGCAGCCGGTCCTCCTCGCCGACCAGAACAGGAGCCGCTGGAACCGGCTGCTCGTCCGGCGGGGGTTCGCCGCCCTGGAGCGGGCCGGGGACGGGCGCTCCTACGGGCCGTACGCCCTCCAGGCCGCGATCGCCGCCTGCCACGCGCGCGCCGCCTCGTACGAGGAGACGGACTGGCGGACCATCGCCGCCCTGTACGGCCGGCTCGCGGCCGTCGCGCCCTCCCCGGTGGTCGAGCTGAACCGCGCGGTCGCCGTCTCGATGGCGGAGGGTCCGGAGGCGGGTCTCGCGCTCGTCGACGCCCTGGCCGGGGGGACCGCCCTGGCGGGCTACCACCTGCTGCCGAGCGTGCGCGGCGACCTGCTGGCCCGGCTGGGGCGGGCGGCCGAGGCCCGGGCGGAGTTCGAGCGGGCGGCCTCGCTCACCCGGAACGCGCGCGAGCGGGAACTGCTCCTCGGGCGCGCACAGTCGATCAGCGCTCAGTAACGCAGGATCTGGCCCGCCGACGTGCCGACGAGGACCGTGCCGTCGGGGGCCGCGTGCACCGAGAGCGGCCCGTACGGGGGCAGGGGGCGGCGGTCGAGGACGGTGCCGTCGGCGGTGTCGACCGAGAGCAGCGTGCCGTCGGAGCACAGGGCGTGCAGGACGCCCTCGTGCGCGTCGAGGTCGACGACCTCGGAGTCCAGGGGTGTGGTCCAGGTGACGTCCCCGGCCGGGAAGGTCCGGCGGACCAGCTCCGTCCGCCCGTGCAGGAGCGCGGGGCCGGCGGAGTCGGAGACGTACACCGCCCGGCCGAGCGGATGGTCGACCCGGAAGGCGTCCAGCGAGAAGAGCGTCGTCTCGGCGGCGGAGCGGGGGTCGAGCGCGATCACGTCCCGGCGCCGGCGGCCGTACAGCAGCTCGGGGCAGCGGCGGACGTGGATCGGGACGAGGTCGTACCGGTCGGGCTCGTGGACCGTGCCGAGCGGGGTGCCGTCGGCCGCGAAGACCCGGGTGTCGGGCGCGGCGGCGGGTTCGGCCTCGGAGCCGCGGTCGTACGTGTCCCGGATCGCCCACACCCCGTCCGTACGGGCCGACAGGGCAGCCGAGAAGGGCACCGAGGGGCGGTCGAGGACCGTGCCGTCGGAGAGGTCGACGAGCGGGAAGTCGGTCCGGGTGCGGGAGTCGGGGCCGGAGACCGCGACGCGTGCGGTCCGCTCGTCGGCGGCGACCTCGATCCGGCTGCCGCCGATCCCCGACGGCGCGGGAACGCTCCACAGCAGCGAGCCGTCGGGGGACCAGCACTCCACGACGGCGTGGCCGCGGGTCGCGAGCACCCGGCCGTCGCTCAGTCCGGCCACGGCCCGGACCCCGCCGAGGCCGTCGTAGCTCCGCCCCGCGCGCTCGGCGAGCGCCTGGAGCAGCGGCCGGGTGGGTTCCGTGTCGAGGTACCCCACCTCGGTGTCCGGGGGGAGCGGTGTCCGGGGGAGGGTGCGCAGGTCGAGGGCGTCGGGGGCGAGGCCGAGCCAGTCGTCGCGGGCGACGGTGGCGCGGGACTGGAGCTGCGCGCCGTCCGGTTCCCAGGCGAAGAAGGTGAGTTCGAGCGTGCGGGCGTCCAGCCAGCGGATCGGCTCGATGCCCCAGGCGGGGTCGGCGAAGTCGACGCGGTGGCCGGTGGCGGGTTCGAAGAGGGTGAGGCCGCCCTCGCGGAGGTACGCGTCGTAGTTGTCGAGGCCGATGGCGAGGAGCGGGAGCGTGGGGTGGAACGCGATCGACTCGGCGTCCATCGTGAACGTCAGGAGGTGCGCGCAGGAGAGGTCGGCGGCGCGATGGACGGCCACGCGGCTCAGGCCGCTCCACACCGAATTGACCGCGATCCACTGCTCGTCGGCGCTGACGATCACCTGGGAGGCGTGTCCGCGCACCTCGGGGAAGGGCTCGTCGTGGAAGGTGAAGCTCGGCGGTGACGTCGGCTCAGGCACGGTGCTCCGTGGCGCCTTGGTCACCGGCCTCCGCCCGCCGGGCGGCCGATCAGCATCGTCGGGGCTCCCGCGACCCGAGTGAGCAGCACCGTCGCGGAGTTGGGGCCCTTCGGCTTCACCTTCCGCCGGATCTCCTCGGGTTCGACCGCCGAACCGCGCTTCTTCACGGTCAGGGTGCCGACCTCGCGCTCCCGGAGCAGTGCCTTCAACTTCTTGAGGTTGAAGGGGAGTTCGTCGGTGATCTCGTAGGCGGCGGCGTACGGGGTGGGGACGAGCTCGTCCGCCGTGACGTAGGCGATCGTCTCGTCGATCAGGCCGCCCGACACGTCCTGCGCGACCTCGGCGACCAGGTGCGCGCGGATGACGGCGCCGTCCGGCTCGTAGAGGTAGCGGCCGACCGGCCGGACCGCCGGGTCGGGCAGTCCCCGGCCGACGATCCCGGCGCCCGAGGGCAGCAGCGTGGCGCGGCGGGCGCCCGGCTCCGTACCGAACCAGAGCACGGCCTCCTTCACGTCCCCGCCGTCCGAGATCCACTCGGCCTCGGCCTCTTCCGGGACGGCCTCGTGCGGAATGCCGGGGGCCACCTTCAGGGCGGCGTGCGGGGCCTTGCGGGCCGCTTCGACGGCCCAGGAGAGCGGCGGGGAGTACGCCTCGGGGTCGAAGATCCTGCCCCGGCCGCCGCGCCGCGCCGGGTCGACGAAGACCGCGTCGTACGGGCTCGTGTCGATCTCCGTCACGTCGGCCTCGCGGACCTCGACGAGCCCGGCGAGGCCGAGGGCCTCGGCGTTGGCGCGGGCCACCTCGGCGGTGAGCGGGTCACGGTCGACGGCGAGGACGGAGATCCCGGCGCGGGCGAGGGCGATCGCGTCGCCGCCGATCCCGGAGCAGAGGTCCGCGACGCTGCCGACGCCGAGCGCCTTGAGCCGGGCCGCCCGGTACGTGCCGACCGAGGCGCGGGTGGACTGCTCGACGCCGTTGGGCGTGAAGTACATCCGGTACGCGTCCTCGGGGCCGAACTTGGCCACCGCGCGCTGGCGCAGCCGGGCCTGGCCGACCGCCGACGTGACGAGCTCGGCGGGGTGGTCGCGGCGCAGCCGGGAGACGACCGCCAGCTCCTGGGCGGGGTCGTAGTCGCGCAGGGCGGCGAGCAGTGCCTGCCCCTCGGGGGTGAGCAGGGCGGTGAAGTGGGCGAGGTCGGTCACCCGTCCCATTGTGGGCCCTGCGGCGCTGTGGGCCGGCCGGGGGACGGTGGGTGCCGTACGGCGGTGTCGTGGTCGGGTGGGGGCGTGCGCACTGACAGGATGCGGCGCCATACCGCTTGTACGACAAGAGGAAGAATTCATGGTGATCAGCGCGCACCCTGTCCGGCGGACCCTCGGGGCCGCTCTCGTCGTCGCAGCCCTCGCCTCCGTCGCCACGGCCTGCTCCGCCGCCGGCCCCGCCGCACCGGAGCGCCGCGCGTCCGCCCCGGCCCCCGCTCCCGGGCAGCAGGGCCAGGCGCAGGCCCCGGGCTCGGCCGGCGCGCTCAGCGCGTACGTCGAGAAGGTCCGCAAGCAGAAGGCCGCCCGCGCGCTCGCCGCCAAGAAGTGGGGCCTCGCCCGGCCCCCGCTCGACGCGCCCGCCCCACCGAAGGTCAAACCGACGATCACCACCCGCAAGGGCTTCGAGACGGACGGCGAGGGGCTGCCGCCCGTCTTCACGACCGTGCCGACCAAGCAGAAGGTCGTCTTCCTGACGATCGACGACGGCGCGGAGAAGGACCCCGCGCTGCTGCGGATGATGAAGGACCTCCGGATCCCCTACAGCGCCTTCCTCAGCGACTACGTCGTCAAGGACGACTACGGGTACTTCGCGAGAATGCAGAAGTCGCAGGAGTCCGGGGTCTCCCTGCACAACCACACGCTCAACCACCGCTACCTGCCAGGGCTCTCGTACAAGCAGCAGAAGCGCGAGATCTGCGGGATGCAGGACGTCATCGAGAAACGATTCGGCAAGCGGCCCCCGCTCTTCCGCCCGCCGTACGGCAACTACAACGAGGACACGCTGCGCGCCGCGAAGTCCTGCGGGATCAAGGCGGTCCCGCTGTGGGCGTCCGAGGCGTTCCCGGACCACATGGAGTGGCGCGAGTGGGACCGGGACCTGCACCCCGGCGACATCGTGCTCACCCACTTCCGGGGCAAGGGCGACTGGAAGGGCACGATGCCCGACATGATCCGGCGGGTGATGAACGTGATCACGGCCAAGGGGTACGCGGTCGCGAAGCTCGAGGACTACGTGTGAGCGGGCTCCGTACGGGAGGGCTCCGTACGGGAGGGCCGCGTACGAGCGGGCTCCGTGCGAGACGGCTCCGTGCGGCGGTCGCCGGCGCGGTGCTGGCCGGCACGCTGCTCGCCCTCTCCGGCTGCGCCTCGTCGGTCGACCCGATCGAGCGGCTGGGGCGGAAGGCGGCGGAGCGGATGGCCACGCCGGACGCGACGACCGTGGCGGAAGGGACGGCCCGGATCGGCGCCCGCGCCGACTGATCAGGACCCGACCGGAACGACGCGCTACGGCCTGGAATTGGCACTCCGCTTGACCGAGTGCTAATCGCGGTCATAGTCTCAGCTCTGGCACTCCCCACTGGAGAGTGCCAACACAGCGACAGGCAGGTCCGGCACCCGCGACGACGGATCCACCTGGTCGCCACCTCAGACAGTTGACCCCGTAATCTCCGAAGGGGGAGGTCGGATCGTGACGACCACCAGCTCCAAGGTTGCCATCAAGCCGCTCGAGGACCGCATTGTGGTCCAGCCGCTCGACGCCGAGCAGACCACCGCCTCTGGCCTGGTCATCCCGGACACCGCGAAGGAGAAGCCCCAGGAGGGTGCTGTCCTCGCCGTGGGCCCGGGCCGCTTCGAGAACGGCGAGCGTCTTCCGCTCGACGTTCAGGTCGGCGACATCGTGCTCTACAGCAAGTACGGCGGCACCGAGGTGAAGTACAACGGCGAGGAGTTCCTCGTCCTCTCGGCTCGCGACGTGCTCGCGATCATCGAGAAGTAATTCACCGAAGTATCCGAAGTAGATGCTTTGAGCTGCGCCCCTTGACCCCGCACAGGGCGTCCGGGGGCGCAGTTCGTTTCCATACGATTCCGAGAGGGCTGAACCGCTCCCATGGCGAAGATCCTGAAGTTCGACGAGGACGCCCGTCGCGCCCTTGAGCGCGGCGTCAACAAGCTTGCCGACACGGTGAAGGTGACGATCGGCCCCAAGGGCCGCAATGTCGTCATCGACAAGAAGTTCGGCGCCCCCACCATCACCAACGACGGTGTCACGATCGCCCGCGAGGTCGAGATCGACGACCCGTTCGAGAACCTCGGCGCCCAGCTGGTGAAGGAGGTGGCGACCAAGACCAACGACATCGCGGGTGACGGCACCACCACCGCCACCGTGCTCGCCCAGGCCCTGGTCCGCGAGGGTCTGCGCAACGTCGCCGCCGGCGCCTCCCCGGCCGCCCTGAAGAAGGGCATCGACGCCGCCGTCAAGGCCGTCTCCGAGGAGCTCCTCGCCACCGCGCGCCCGATCGAGGACAAGTCCGACATCGCCGCCGTCGCCGCGCTCTCCGCGCAGGACCAGCAGGTCGGCGAGCTCATCGCCGAGGCGATGGACAAGGTCGGCAAGGACGGTGTCATCACCGTCGAGGAGTCCAACACCTTCGGCCTGGAGCTCGAGTTCACCGAGGGCATGGCCTTCGACAAGGGCTACCTGTCCCCGTACATGGTGACCGACCAGGAGCGTATGGAGGCCGTCCTCGACGACCCGTACATCCTGATCAACCAGGGCAAGATCTCCTCGATCCAGGACCTGCTGCCGATCCTCGAGAAGGTCATCCAGGCCGGCGCCAGCAAGCCGCTCCTGATCATCGCCGAGGACGTCGAGGGCGAGGCCCTGTCGACCCTGGTCGTGAACAAGATCCGTGGCACCTTCAACGCCGTGGCCGTCAAGGCCCCCGGCTTCGGCGACCGCCGCAAGGCGATGCTCGGCGACATGGCCACCCTCACCGGTGCGACCGTCATCGCCGAGGAGGTCGGCCTCAAGCTCGACCAGGCCGGCCTGGACGTGCTCGGCACCGCCCGCCGCGTGACCATCGCCAAGGACGCCACCACCATCGTCGACGGTGGCGGCAACGCCGATGACATCGCCGGTCGCGTCAACCAGATCAAGGCCGAGATCGAGTCCACGGACTCCGACTGGGACCGCGAGAAGCTCCAGGAGCGCCTCGCGAAGCTGGCCGGCGGCGTGTGCGTGATCAAGGTCGGCGCCGCCACCGAGGTGGAGCTGAAGGAGAAGAAGCACCGTCTGGAGGACGCCATCTCCGCGACCCGCGCCGCGGTCGAGGAGGGCATCGTCTCCGGTGGTGGCTCCGCTCTGGTCCACGCCGTCAAGGTCCTCGAGGGCAACCTCGACAAGACCGGCGACGAGGCCACGGGTGTCGCGGTCGTCCGCCGCGCCGCCGTCGAGCCGCTGCGCTGGATCGCCGAGAACGCCGGCCTCGAGGGCTACGTCATCACCTCGAAGGTGGCGGAGCTCGACAAGGGCCAGGGCTTCAACGCCGCGACCGGCGAGTACGGCGACCTGGTCAAGGCCGGCGTCATCGACCCGGTGAAGGTGACGCGCTCCGCCCTGGAGAACGCCGCCTCGATCGCCTCCCTCCTCCTCACCACCGAGACCCTCGTGGTGGAGAAGAAGGAAGAGGAGCCGGCCGACGCGGGCCACGGCCACGGCCACTCCCACTGACGCGTGTCGTAACTGATCACCGAGGCCCTGCGCCTCACTGATCACCGAGGCCCGGTGCCCCCGTCGCGGGGGCACCGGGCCTCGTGCTTTCCGTCCCGCGTCTATCCCTCCACCGCGCCGAGCTGCCCCATGAGCCCGAGCAGGTCGTACTGCCACCACCCCTCGACGATCTTCCCGTCGTCCCGGAACCGGTGGATGACCGTGCCGGTCATGGTCACGTCCATGCCGGTCGGCTGGAGCCCCATGAAGTCCCCGGTGTGGCTGCCCTTCCACGTCCAGCGGGTGCAGACCCGGTCGCCCTCGGCGATCTGGTCGTCGACGGTGAAGGCGAAGTCGAAGCCGCGCCGCCACATCTCCACCTCGCGCCGGACGGCGTCCATGCCGATGACGTCCTGCTCGTTGGTCGGATCGTGGTCGTGGTACCCCTCGGCCAGCACCTCGTCGAGCAGCGCGAGCTCCTGCTCCCGCGCCATCATCTCCATGAGGTGCCGGGCGTTGGTCTTGTACAGCGCCTCGTCCCGGACCACGTCCAGGTCGGTGAAGGTCGGCATCTCGTCACAGAGCGCGACCATCTCGCGGAAGATCCGGTCGGTCTCGGGGAGCTGCGAGTTGCGCATGGCCACGTCGTAGGAGGGGAACTCGACGATCTCCACGATGTGGGAGGCGTCCGAACGGTCCTTGCCGACCATGCTGTGGGTCGCGGTCCGTTTGCCTTCGGTCTGTTCGACCCACTGGTCCATGAGCCGGTTCAGGTCGTCCACCCGACTCGTCTTGCAGTCGATTATCTGTACGAAGGTCATGGCGCCTCCCGACCCCGGTAGGACCCTTCCAGTCTAGGTTGGACGCATGGAGCGGGCAGGGGGAGAGCGGCCGGTCACGGTCGACAACGGTTCGGGCATCGTGGTGATCGGCGACGGCAACCGGATCGGGTCACCGGAACCGGTGGCGGTCCGTTCCGCGTACCGGGAACAGGTCCGCCGGATCGCCCCCGCGGAACTCGTCGACCGCGAAGCCGAGCTGGCGGAGCTCGCGGCCTTCTGCCTGGCCGACTCCGGCCCCGCGTACGCCTGGTGGCGCGCGGAGGCCTGGGCCGGCAAGACCGCGCTGCTCTCCTGGTTCGCGCTCGACCCACCACCAGGGGTGCGGATCGTCCCCTTCTTCATCACTGCCCGCCTCGGTGCCCAGAACGACGTCGCCGCGTACGTGGACGTCGTCCTGGAACAGCTCGCGGAACTGGTCGGCGAGGGCCTCCCGGCGCTCCTGACGGCGGCGACCAGGGAGGCTCACCTCCTCCGGCTGTACGCCTCGGCCGCCGAGTCCTGCGCCGCGCGCGGCGAACGGCTGGTCCTCCTCGTCGACGGCCTGGACGAGGACCGGGGCGTCACCACGGGCCCCGACGCCCACTCGATCGCGGCCCTGCTCCCGTACGACCTGCCCGTCATCGTCTCCGGCCGCCTCAACCCGCCGCTCCCGGTCGACGTCCCCGAGGACCACCCGCTCCGGGACCCGGCGGCCGTACGGATCCTCGCCCCCTCCCCGAAGGCCCGCGCGATCCGGGCGGAGGCGGAACGCGAGCTGAAACGACTCCTGGAGGCGGGCGGTCTGCCGTACGAGCTCCTGGGCCTGCTGACCGCCGCAGGCGGCGGCCTGACGGCGGACGACCTCGCGGAACTGACCGGCGCGGTCCCGTACCGGGTCAAGGACGTCCTGCGTACGGGGCCGGGGCGGACGTTCGCGGTACGAGGCGGGGCGTACCTGCTCGCACACGAGGAACTCGCCGCGAGGGCCCGGGAGATGCTCGGGGAGCGGGAGCTCGACCGGTGGCGGGCGGTACTGCACGCATGGGCGGACCGCTGGCGGGAGCGCGGCTGGCCGGACGGGACCCCGGACCATCTGCTGCACGGTTACGTGCCGATGCTGCGGGCGGCGGGGGATGTGGAGCGGCTGGTGGCGTGCGCGGGGGACGGGCGGCGCCACGAGCGGCTGCTGGCCGTGACGGGGGGTGACGCGGCGGCGCTGGCGGAGATCGGGGCGGCGGAGGACGCGGTCCTGGGCGGGGCGGACCGTGAGGGCTCGGTGGCGGCGGCGTTGCGGCTGGCGCTGGGCCGGGCACTGCTGCTGCGGGACAGCGGAAACGTGCCGCTCCCGCTGCCGGCGGGTTGGGTCGCCGTCGGACAGCCGGACCGTGCGGTGGCGCTTGCCCGGAGCATGGCGGGAGTCCGCGCCGTCGAGGGCCTCTGTGCGGTGGCGTGGAAGCTGCTGGACGTGGGGGAGCGGCAGAGGGCCGAGGCGCTCGCCGACGAGGCGGAGCGGCTGGGGGAGGGCCTTCCGACCGGCGATACCCGCGACCCGGCGGCGGCGGCCGTCATCCTGGTGCTCGTCCGGCTCGGCGCGTACGAGAGGGCGGAACAGCGGCTGAGGACGATCACCACGTACGACGGCGTCCGCGCGCGCAGGGCGCTGGTGGACGCCCTGCTCGCGGCGGGCCGGTACGAACGGGCCGTCGCTCTGGGGCGGGAGGAGCCCTTTCCGGACGGCCGGATCGTCGTGCGGACCCGCATCGTCGAGGCCCTGGTCCGGGCCGGCCGCGTCGACGAGGCGATACGGGAGGCGTGGGCACCGGAGAAGGAGCTGGCCGTACGGGCGGTGGTGCTGCTCCGGGTGTCGGTCGCCCTGAGCGAGGCCGGCTACGGGGACGACGCGCTGGGCGCGCAGTGCGGGGCGGCACTGGACCGGATGAGCATGGGGAGCAACGGGGCCGTCAAGTTCCGTTGGGAGCTGCTCGACGCGCTGGTCGCCGCCGGGCAGGTCGAAGCGGCGCGCGTGGCCGGCGCCGGTGACGGAGTCCGTGCGCTCGCCCCCGCACTGGCGGGGAACGGCCGGTGGGAGGAGGCCCTGGAGCTCGTCGGGGACAAGGAAGGCCACACCAAGGATCTTGTGTGCGGACTTGCCGCCCGTGAGCTCGCCCGGGCCGGTGACGTCGAGCGGGCGATGGACATGGCCCCGGTCACGGACGGGCCCCGGTTCGCGGACGACCCCTGGCCGGCCATCGCCTCGGCCCTGCTGGCGCGCGGAGACCTGGACGCCGTGGCCTCGCTGTGCGGAAGGCTCGCCGAGACGCCCGACCGGCGGTCGGGATGGACCGGAGAGCGCGCCGAAGGCCTCCAGGTCCTCGACGCCTTCCTGCGCCGACTGGTCGGGGAGGGCGCGGTGGACCGGGCCCGTGCGGTGGTCAGGGGGATCGGGGAGAACACGGAGGCTCTCGCCGTGTTCGCGGAGGTGCTGTACGGCGCGGGCCACGCCGCGGAGGCCCGGGGCATGCTCGCGGTCGAGCAGGCGAGGGTCCGTGTGCCGGCGCGCGAGACCCTCGTCGGGGAGCTGGTGGCGTTCGCCCGGGCGCTGGGGGAGGCAGGGCGGTGCGACGACGCGGTGCGTCTGCTGCGGGCCGTGGAGGTCGAGCCGGGCCTGGAACCGGACAGCGCCGCCTTCGCGGCGCTCGCGGCGGGGCGGCCGGAGTGGGCGGAGACGTTCGCCGGGGCGACGCGGGTGTACCAGCAGCGGGTGCTGTTCCCCTTGCTCGTCGCCGCGTACACGACCGCGGGGGAGTGGGATCGTGCCCAGCGGCTGGTCGAGCACCCGGACGCGCTGCCGAGCCTCGTCAAGGAGGCGGCCGTGGCCATGGCGGACGCAGGCGCCTGGGAGCGGGCGCGGGAGCTGGCGTCGCGCCTCTCCGAGCCGGCCCACGTGGCGGAGGTGTCCGCGCGGATGGCGATGGCCTGCGTGCGGCAGGGGCGTCGCGAGGACGCCGAGCGTTTCCTGGCCGTCGCCCGTGAGAAGGAGCCCGACGCGCCCAAGGTGTTGGACGTCCTGCGGGCCGAGTTCGCCCTGGAACCGGACCTCGCGCCCCCCCTTCAGCGCCGACGTTTCGGCGCGGATCGAGTGGCAGAGGGGCTCGGCTCTCATGCTGGTCGTCATCGGCTCCTACGACGAGGCGGTCGGCCTCCTGCGGGAGCCGCAGCCCACGCTCCGGCGGTGGTCGCCCGTCAAGCTGGTCACCGAGCTCTTGCGAGCCGCCCAGTACGGCCATGCCGCCGCCCTCCTCGACGGGCTGCACCACCTCGGCCCGCCTTGCGGCGACGGCTACGCGCTCCTCGCCCGCGCCGAACCCGATCCCGCCCTGGCCCGCCGCTGGGCCGTTCTCGCACTGCGGCTCGGGGAGTGGCGGGACGTACTGCCGGCCGTGCTCGCCGTGGCGTCCGAGGCGATTCCGCTCGTCCTCGACGAGGCCGACCGCCTACGCCGAGCGCTGGAGGTCTGACGCACTGACCTCCTCCGCGAACGGCTCGCCCCTCCCGTAGCGCGCCACCTCCTCCAGCGCCTGGTCCGCCATGCGGTGGAGTTCGTTGCCGAGGGAGCCCGCCACGTGGGGGGTGAGCAGGACGTTCGGGAGGGTGTAGAGCGGGGAGTCCGGGGGCGGGAGTTCCGGGTCCGTCACGTCGAGGGTCGCGTGGAGGCGGCCCGAGAGGAGGTGGGGGAGGAGGGCCGTCTCGTCGATCAGGGAGCCGCGGGCCGTGTTGATCAGGGTGCCGCCGTCGGGCATCGCGGCGAGCTGGGCGGGGCCGATCATGCGGTACGTGGCGGGGAGTTGGGGCGCGTGGACCGAGACGACCGTGCTGCGGGCGCACAGGTCGTCGAGGCCGGTCAGCTCCACGCCGGGCGGCGGGGTCGTCACGTACGGGTCGTACAGGAGGATCTCGAAGTCGAAGGGGCGGAGGAGCTCGATGACCCGGCGGCCGATCCGGGAGGCGCCGACGATGCCGATCGTGCGGCGGTGGTTTCCCCAGGCGGCGGATTCGGTCAGCCAGGCGTGGTCGGTGCGGAGTTCGGCGTAGCGCTGGGCGGAGCGCAGGACCTGCTTCCCGGCGAAGAGGATCGCGGCGAGCGTGTACTCGGCGACGGGCAGCGCGTTGGCGGCGGCGGCCGTGGTGACGCGGAGGCCGCGGTCCCAGCAGGCGTCGGTGATGTGGTGTTTGACGGAGCCGGCGGCGTGGACGACGGCCCGGAGGCGGGGGGCGCGGTCGAGGATCCCGGCGGTGAGGGGGGTGGCGCCCCAGCCGGTGAGGAGGAGTTCGGCCTCGGCGAGGGCGGCGGCGGTCCGCGCGTCCGGAGCGGTCAGGTCGTGGGCGACGAGGTGCGGGTCGGTTCGGGTGAGTGCCGCGAGGCGCTGCCGGTGGGCGTCGGTGAGCAGGCGTTCCGCGGTGTCCGGGCCCATCGCGAGGAGGAGGGCGGGGCGGTTGTCAGTGGCGGGGTGCATCGTGGGACGTGTGCTCCTCACTTGACGCTGCCGGCGGTCAGACCCGCCTTCCAGTGGCGCTGGAGGGAGACGAAGGCGACGACGAGGGGGACGACG
Source organism: Streptomyces sp. NPDC058650 (assembly GCF_042717315.1). Classification (NCBI taxonomy): domain Bacteria; kingdom Bacillati; phylum Actinomycetota; class Actinomycetes; order Kitasatosporales; family Streptomycetaceae; genus Streptomyces; species Streptomyces sp. NPDC058650. The sequence goes on along the minus strand of NZ_JBHXRL010000014.1, from coordinate 109,112 downwards.
GCGAGCAGGGATCCGGTGACGACGAGGGGGTAGAAGTCGGGTTCCGCGTGGGCGTTGCTGTTCCACGCGTACAGGCCGAGGCTCAGGGGGTAGAGCTTCTGGTCCGAGAGCATCACCAGCGGGAGGAAGAAGTTGTTCCAGATGGCGGTGAACTGGAAGAGGAAGACGGTCACGAAGCCGGGCATGACCATGCGCAGACCGATGGACCAGAAGACGCGCAGTTCGCCGGCCCCGTCGATACGGGCCGCCTCCAGGGCCTCGTCGGGGATGTAGCCCGCGCAGAAGACCCGGGAGAGGTAGACGCCGAAGGGGTTGACGAGGACGGGGATCAGGACGGCCCAGTAGGTGTTGACGATGCCGACCTCGCTGGCGAGGAGGTACATCGGCAGGGCGAGCGCGGTGGTGGGGACGAGTACGCCCAGGAGCACGACGCCGAAGAGCTTCTCCTTGGCCCGGAAGTCGTAGACGTGGAAGGCGTATCCGGCGGCGACGCTGACGAGCGAGCAGGCCAGGGCGCCGAAGCCCGCGTAGAGGAGGCTGTTCAGGTACCAGTGGAAGTAGATGCCGTCGTTGTACTCGGCGAGCCGGGAGAGGTTGCCGCCGAGGTCGAAGCCCTCGAAGGAGAAGGCGTCTCCGGCGAGGAGGCCTCCGGCGTCCTTGGTGGCGGCGGTCAGCAGCCACACGAGGGGGAAGAGCATGTAGACGACGGCGAGGACGAGCGCGCCGTTGACGGCGGCCTTGGAGAGCCAGACGGTGCCGGTGCGGGGCTTGTCGGGGTTGCTCATGCCGCCGCCCTCGCCTTCCGCGCGGTACCGGCTTTCCGGCGGCCCGTCAGGCGCGTCACCGCGAAGGAGAGCAGCGCGGCCGTCAGGGCCAGGAGGACCGAGGCGGCCGCCGCGAGCCCGTAGTCGTTGCGGTCGAAGGCCGCGGTGTAGGCGTACATGTTCGGCGTCCAGGTGGAGGTGACGGCGGATCCGGTGCCCTTGTTGAGGATCAGCGGCTCGGTGAAGAGCTGGAGGGAGCCGATGATCGTGAAGAGGCCGACCATCGCGAGCGAGGCCTTGACCAGCGGCACCTTGATCGAGAAGGCGATGCGCCAGGCGCCCGCCCCGTCGACGGTGGCCGCTTCGAGGACGGAGCGGTCGATGGCCTGGAGGGCCGCGTAGAAGATGACCATGTTGTAGCCGAGCCACTCCCACAGGGCGATGTTGACGACGGAGGGCAGCGCGCCGTCGGGGGAGAAGAAGTCGAAACCGATCCCGCCGGCCTCCATCGCCTTCACGACCGGGCTGAGCTGGGGCGTGTAGAGGTAGACCCAGATCAGGGCGGCGATGATGCCGGGGACGGCGTGCGGCAGGAAGAGCGCGAGCTGGAAGAAGCGGCGGGCGCGGGCGAGTGTCGAGTCGAGGAGCAGGGCGAGGCCGAGGGCTCCGACGAGCAGCAGCGGGATGTAGAGCAGGCAGTAGCCGAGCAGGACGCCGAAGCCCTCGCGGAAGGCCCGGTCACCCAGCGCCGCCGTGTAGTTGTCGAGGCCGGCGAAGACGGTCTCGGCGCCGCCGAAGCCCAGTCCGGACTGCTGTTCGGTGAAGAGGCTGAGCCAGACCGCGTAGCCGATCGGCACCACCATCACCGCGGTGAACAGCAGGAAGAACGGGGTCAGCAGGATCGCGGCGGCGCGGGTACGGGCCTTCACGCGGTCAGCCCTCGACCTTCAGGCCGCGCTTGGAGAGTTCGGCGACGGTGGCGTCGTGCCCGGCCTTGACGGCCTCCGCGACGGTCGGGCCGCCCTGGGTGATCTTGCCGAAGTGGTCCTTGATCGTGGTGTTGGTGGTGCCGGTGGTCGGGCCCCAGGCCCAGTTCGGGTTGATGGAGGCGCCGGAGGCCTCGAAGAGGGCGTAGATGTCCTGGCCGCCGTAGTAGCTCGCGTCGAAGGCCTTCTTGGCGACCGGGCGCAGGGCCGTGGCGGCGGGGAAGGCGGAGGAGGTGCCGGAGGCGATACGGGCCTTCACCCCGGCCTCGGTGGTGGACATCCACTCGGCGAAGGCGACGGCCGCCGCCTTCTGCTTGCTGTCCTTGGTCACGGCGAACGACGTCCCGCCGAGCATGCCGCTGGCGGGCTTGCCGTCCCAGCTGGGCATGGGTGCCACGGCCCACTTGCCGTTCTGCTCGGGCAGGGTGCCCTTGAGGACGCCGGCGCCCCAGGAGGCGCCGAGGTAGCCGATGGTGGTGCCGTTCTTGAGGGAGCCGGTCCACTCCGGGCTGAACGAGGCGTTCTTGTGGACGAGGCCGGCGTCCAGGAGGCCCTGCCAGTAGGCGGCGACCTTGGTGGTGGCCGGGTCGGTGGTGTCGATCTTCCAGGTGTCGTTCTCCGCCTTGAACCACTGGGCGCCGGCCTGCCAGGCCATCGCCTCGAAGGTGGTCGGGTCGTCGGGGAAGAACGTGGCGATCCGGGCCTTGGCGTCGGCCTTCTTGACCTGCTCGGCGGCCTTCCTGAACTCGTCCCAGGTGGTGGGGGCCTGGACCTTGTACTTCGCGAACAGGTCCTTGCGGTAGAAGAAGGCCTGCGGGGCGGCGTCGAAGGGGACGGCCCAGGACTTGCCGCCGAGGGTGGTGAGTTCGACGGTCTGCGGGAGGAGCTTCGCGCGGTCGGCCTCGGTGAACTCGCCGCCGATGTCCTGGAGCGCGCCGGAGCTCACGAACTCCGGGAGCGAGGAGTACTCGATGGAGACGAGGTCGGGGGCGTTGCCCGCCTTCACGGCGTTGGAGATCTTGGCGTAGCCGCCGGCGGTGCCGGAGGGGATCTCCTCGAACGTGACCTGGATGTCGGTGTGGGAGGCGTTGAAGGCGTCCACGACGTCCTTCGAGCCCTTGGCCCAGCCCCAGAAGGTGAGGGTCACGGGCTTGCCGTCAGCGGATGTGGTGTCGTCACCGCCGCCGCCGCAGGCCGTGAGGACGGCCAGGGCGGTGGCGGTGCCGGCTATGACACGGGACGTTCTGCTCCAAGTACGGGTCACGGCACGGCTCCTGAAGGCGGGGCGGCTGGGAGGTTGTGGCCGTGATCCTGTGACCGTTCATGACCGAAGTCAAGAGCGAAAGATTGATTGATCGAAAAAAGATCAGATCGATCGTGCGGAGTGCCCCGGCGCGGAGTTGCCCGGACCCGCCCCGCACGAGTCCCGCACCCGCAGCCGCGGCAACAGGCTCAGATGCCGCCGCGCCGCCTCCTCGCCGGACCCCGCGGCACTCTCGGTGAGCCGCTCCACGAGCAGCTCGGCGGCGTACCGCCCCACCTGCCGCTTGGGCGGGGCGACCGCCGTCAGCGGGGTGTCGGCGAGGGCCGCGACCTCGTCGTCGTACGCGATCAGGGCCAGGTCCTGCGGCACTCGTACGCCCAGCTCGGCCAGGCGCTGCACGATCTCGATCGCGTCGACGTCGTTGTGGACGAGCGCCGCGCCCGCCAGGCCCGAGCGGACCGCCTCGTACAGCGCCCGCACGGCCCGCTCGAAGCCCTCCGGGTCCGCCTCGGCCGGTACGGACTCGATGACCGGCCGGGGCTCCTTCAGGCCGAGCGTCCCCAGTGCCTCGGCGTATCCGGCGCGCACCGCGAGCGCGGTCGGGGAGTCCCCGCGGGCCACGAGGAGTGGCGTCGAGTGGCCGAGTCCGAGCAGGTGGCGCAGGGCGAGGAGGACGCCGTGGCCGTGGTCGGAGACGACCCGGTCCAGGCCGTCGAGCGGGCTGCCGGGCTCCGCCCTGCGCTCCAGGAGCACGGCCGGTACGGGGAGTTCGGCCAGCCAGTCCCCGTAGGCGAGCCGGTCCTCGGGGCCGCGCCAGCCGGGGGCGACGAGGACGCCCTCGGCGCCGGCCGCGAGCAGGCCCTCCGTGCGGGCGCGGTCCTCCTCCGGCCGGTAGTCCGACACGCGCAGCACCAGCCGGGCGCCGGCGCGCGCCGCCGCCTCGTGCGCACCCCGGATGACCTCGGCGAAGTAGTACGTGGCGGAGGGGGCGAGCAGGCCGAGGACCAGGCCCTCGCCGGGCCGTCCCGCGCCCGGGTCGCCCTGCCCCCGGGGCCACGACACCTGGCCGTGCACCCGGTCGAGCAGGCCCTGCCCGGCCAGCGCCTCGACGTCCCGGCGGGCGGTGACGGGGGAGACCCCGAGCCGCTCGGCCAGTTCGGCGACCCGGGCGGTGCCGCGCTCGCGGACCAGGGCCAGCAGTCGGTCGTGTCGTTCGGCGGCACTCTCGCGCACGGTGCGGTTCCCCCTCGCGGTGGTGGTGGTCCCTGGGCCAGGTCTCTGGATCAGGTCCTGCATCAGGTCCTGGATCGCGCCCCTGGATCGAGTCCCGGGATCAGGTCCCTGGATCGGTCCCTGGATCGGTCCCTGGATCAGGTTTTCGACTCTAGTCCACGAATGATCGAACGATGGGAGTTTCGATCATTCGCTCTGATTCCCTTGACGTTCGATCGAAGCCTGTTCAGGATTCCGGGCGACGCAGACGTCACCCAGGGAGCCCTCAGGGAGCATCATGCCCACGCCGCCCGAGAACCGTGAGCTCAGCCCGTACACCGGCTGGACCCGTGCCCACTGGGAGGACACGGCCGACCGGCTCCTCCTCGCCGTACGCCCGTACGCCTCTCCCCGCGGCGGCCTCGTCGGCCTCCCCGGCCCCCGCCCCAGCTGGTCCGGCGCCCGCTCCGACGGCCTGGAGGGCTGGGCCCGCACCTCCCTCCTGGCGGCCCTCCGCGTCGCGGGCGCGCAGGGGGAGGACCCCCACGGCCACCTCGACCGGTACGCCGACGGACTCGCCGCCGGGACGGCGCGACCCGGCACCGGCGACCCCGACTCCTGGCCCCTGATGGCCGACACCCGCCAGGCGATCGTCGAATCCGCCTCGGTCGCCCTCGGCCTCCGCCTCACCCGCCCCTGGCTCTGGGACCGCCTCGACGACCGCACCCGCCACCGCGTCGTCGACTGGCTCCGCCCCGCCCTCGGCCCGTCCCCCGTCGACAACAACTGGTGGCTCTTCGGCCTCACCGTCGCCGGCTTCCTCCAGGACGCCGGCGCCGAGACCGGCCGGGCCGCCGCCACCATCGACCGTTCCCTCGCCCGCGTCGAGGACTGGTACCTCGGCGACGGCTGGTACAGCGACGGCGACAACCGCGCCTTCGACCACTACAACGGCTGGGCCCTGCACTTCTACCCGGTCCTCCACGCCCACCTCGTCGGCGACCGGGCCCTCCTCGACCGGTACGGCCCCCGTCTGCGCCGCCACCTCGACGACCACGTCCACCTCTTCGACGCGAACGGTGCCCCCGTCCCGTACGGGCGCTCCCTGATCTACCGCTTCGCCGCGGCCGCCGCGCCCTGGCTCGGCGCCCTCACCGGGCACACCCCGCTCACCCCCGGCGCGACCCGCCGCCTCGCCTCCGGCTCCCTGCGGTACTTCCTCGACCGCGGCGCCACCGACGAGCGCGGGCTGCTCACCCTCGGCTGGCACGGCCCGTACCCGCCCCTCGTCCAGGAGTACTCCGGGCCCGGCTCCCCCTACTGGGCCTCCAAGGGATTCCTCGGCCTCCTCCTGCCCGCCGACCACCCCGCCTGGACCGACCCCGAGGAAGCCCTGCCCGCCGAACGGGCCGACACCGTCCGCCCCTTCACCCCTGCCGGGCTGCTCGTCCAGACGACCGCAGCCGACGGGCTCGTACGCCTCCACAACCACGGCAGCAACCACGTCCACAGTGCCGAAGCCGGCGAGGACGACCCGGGCTACGCCCGGCACGGCTACTCCACCCGCACCGGCCCCAGCACCGGGCCGGTCCCGGCGGACAACCACTTCGCCCTGCTGACGGAAGACGGCGTGGCCACCACCCGCGGCCCCGCCGCCCCGGCCGGAACCGGCCCCGACTGGGCCGCCTCCGTCCACCATCCGCTGCCCGGCGTCCGGGTCCTCTCCGCGACCCTCGCCCACGGCCGCGCCGAGGTCCGCGCGCACCTCGTGCTCGGCGCCCCGGAGGGGACTCCCGTACGGCAGACGGGCTGGGCCACCACCCCCGGCGGGCCGCGCGCCGAGCTCCACCCGGTCCACGGCTACCCGTACGACATCCCGGCCGCCGAACTCCCCACCGGGGAAACCCTTCAGGGCCCCGGGACCCGCACCCTCGCCCTCCACGGCACGACGACCGGCCCGGCCGCTCTCTTCGTCGCCCTCGCCTCGCTCACCGCCGAACCGGACCCGGCACCCGTAGCCGGCCTCGCGCACGTCCAGGTCACCGGCCACACCCTCCACGTGACCTGGCAGAACGGCGCCACCACTCGACTGGACCTCAGGGTCACTTAGGGCCGTACTTGCGGCCCGCCCTGGAGGAGACCCCGCCGAGCAGCCCGCGCGGCGCCAGCTTCACCGCACCCATCAGGGCCTTGTAGCGGGGGTCGGGGATCGACAGCGTCTTCCCCCGCTCCAGGTCCCCGAGCGCCGCCGTCACCAGCTTGTCCGCGTCGAGCCACATCCAGCCCGGGATGTTGTCCGTCCCCATCCCGGCCCGCTCGTGGAACTCGGTCCTGACGAAGCCGGGGCAGAGCGCCATCAGCCGGACGCCGCTGCCCGCGAGGTCCCGCGCCGCGCCCTGGGTGAACTGCACGACCCAGGCCTTCGACGCCCCGTACGTCCCGCGGGGCACGAAGGCCGCCACAGAGGCGACGTTCACCACCGAGCCGCGGCCGCGCTCCTTCATCGAGGCGGCGGCGGCCGAGGTCAGCCGCAGCACCGCCTCGCAGTGCACGGTGAGCATCTTCAACTCGTCGGCCATGGACACTTCCAGGAAGCGGCCCTTGTTGCCGAAGCCGGCGTTGTTCACGAGCATGTCGACCGGCTGCTTCGGGTCCGAGAGCCGGGCCTCGACGGCGGCGATGCCCTTCTCCTCGGCCAGGTCCGCCGAGAGGACCTCGGCCTCGATGCCGTGCCGGTCGTGCAGTTCGGTGGCCTGCTCCCGGAGCCGCTTCACGTCCCGGGCCACCAGCACGACGTCGTGACCGTCCGCCGCCAGCCTGCGTGCGAAGGCGGCCCCGATGCCCGCGGTGGCTCCCGTAATCAGTGCAGTCGTCATACCGGCACGTTAGTGCCCCGCCCGGCCGTACTTCTCCGCGTACTGACGCGCGAGCGCGAGCAGCCCCGACTCCATCCATTCCGCGGCCGCCAAGGTGCCGGGCAGCAGCGTCCGTTCGGCGGTCGCCGCGCGGTGCAGGAGCGCGACGGTGACGTCGTGGTCCGGCCGGTGCGCGACCGTGATCGGGTCGCCCGCCCGCACCTCGCCCGGCACGATCACCCGCAGCAGCGCGCCGGGTCCGGCCGCCGACCGAGTGAACCGCTTGACCCAGCCCTTCTCCTCCACGAAGCCCGCGAAGGTCCGGCACGGGATGCGGCCGCCGGTCACTTCGAGGACGACGTCCTCGCCGATCCGCCACCGCTCCCCGATCAGTGCCCCGTTCACGTCGAGGCCGCGGGTGGTGAGGTTCTCGCCGAAGGAGCCGTTGGCCAGCTCGCGGCCGAGCTCCCGCTCCCACAGGTCCAGGTCCTCGCGGGCGAAGGCGTACGCGGCCCGGTCGTCGCCCCCGTGGAACCGCAGGTCGCAGACCGCGTCCCCGGCGACGCCGCTCCCGCCGACACCGGGTGCCCCGGGGGCCTCGATCCGTACGGGCCCGTCGACGGGGCGCTTGTCGATGCCCGTCATCCCCGACGGGGACTCCGTGTAGTCCGCCGCCCTGGCCCGGCCCGTGTTCACGCTCAACAAGCTCATGCGGGAACTTTACGGGGGCATCCCTCAAAGGATCGTCTATGAATTCGCCGCTTCGCCCAAGATTCGCTTATGCTTGGACGCATGATCGAGGCACGCCATCTCCGCGTCCTGCGCGCCGTCGCCGCCACCGGCTCCTTCTCGGCCGCCGCGCGCGAACTCGGCTGCACCCAGCCCGCCGTCAGCCAGCAGATGAAGGCGCTCGAAGCCTCCGCCGGCACCCCGCTGCTGATCCGTACGGGCCGCGAGATGCGCCTCACCCAGGCCGGCGAGGTCCTGGTCCGGCACGCCTCCGGCATCCTCGCGGGGCTCACGGCCGCCGAGGAGGAGGTCGCCGCCATCGCCGGGCTCCGGGCCGGCCGCGTCCGCCTGGTCTCCTTCCCCAGCGGCAGCTCCACCCTCGTCCCCACCGCGCTCGCCGCCCTGCGCGCCGCGCACCCCGGCACCCGGGTCTCCCTCGTCGAGGCGGAACCGCCGCGCTCGATCGAGATGCTCCGGGAGGGCGACTGCGACGTGGCCCTCGCCTTCCGGTACGGGGTGGGGCAGGCCGAGTGGGACGACCTCGTCGTCCGCCCGCTGCTCGCGGACCGGCTCGTGGGCCTGGTGCCCGAGGGGCACCGGCTCGCCGAGGCCGGGTCGGTCGGCATCGCGGAGCTCGCGGACGAGTCCTGGATCGCGGGCTGCCCGCGCTGCCGCCGGCAGCTCGTGGACGTCTGCGAGGAGGCGGGCTTCACCCCGCGCATCGACTTCGCCACCGACGACTACCCGGCCGTGGTGGGCCTGGTCGGCGCGGGTCTGGGCGTCGCCGTCCTGCCCGAGCTCGCCATCGAGTCCGTACGGCCCAAGGGGGCGCGGACCGTGACCGTGGAGCCCGCCGTGGAGCGGGAGATCGTGGCCCTGACCCTGCCGGACCTGGCTCAGGTCCCGGCCGTCGCGGCCACGCTCGCCGAGCTGACCCGCGCCGCCACGCGCGCGTAGGCACTGCGCAACGCGCGCGTGGGCGCGGCTCGCTCGGGTGTCATCGGCTCAGGCTCGACTCGTACTGAGGAAACGTTCCTTCACATGCGCTCCACGATCGGGCGGCCCGCAGCCGCCGCCGATGCCGTCATGGATGTCACGGTGGTGACAGGTGTGGCCGTCGGGGCCGCCGTGATGAGGCGGTTCCGGGCGCGTCCCATGAGCTCTTCGCGTTCGTCCTCGGTGAGGCCGCCCCAGACGCCGTAGGGCTCCCGCACGGCGAGTGCGTGTGCCGCGCACTCCGCGCGTACCGGGCACCGCATGCAGACCTCTTTCGCCGAGTTCTCGCGCGCACTCCGTGCCGCGCCGCGCTCTCCCTCGGGGTGGAAGAACAGGGAGCTGTCCACCCCGCGGCAGGCCGCGAGGAGTTGCCAGTCCCACAGATCGGCGTTGGGTCCGGGAAGGCGGGAGAAATCTGCCATTGCGCTAGTCCCCTTGAAACCGTGTCGAACGGATAGGTGGGCGGGTGGATGGCTGATCGGCCGGGGCTCCTCGGGCCCCGACGAGTCGGGGTAGTACAACTACTGTCGAAGTAGATGTAAATATGACTCATTGCGAATCTAGCCACAGACACTGCGAAAAGGGAAGAAAACCCGCTAAATGGGGCATAGCTTTCGATGGGGGACGGAAGGGCCGCGTCGCTCTCCTCCGCTTACGGATCCTCACGTAGAGTGCCGATGGCTGTCGCCCGGCCCGTAACTCTTTCGAGTGACCGTCGTTGAGAGTGCGGAGGCGGTTGAAGGAACAAGCGATCGGGCAGGTGTCCGAGAGCGTCAATCGCACAGGTGACGATACGTACCAGCCCTGGAGGCTCAAGGTGACGCGCAACAGCTGCGAGAGCCACGGAGGTCAGTCATGACATCCGTCCTCGTCTGCGATGACTCCCCGCTTGCCCGAGAGGCGCTTCGCCGCGCGGTCGCGACCGTGCCCGGCGTCGAGCGCGTGACCACCGCGGCCAACGGCGAGGAAGTCCTCCGCCGCTGGGGCGCGGATCGCTCGGACCTCATTCTGATGGACGTACGCATGCCCGGTCTGGGTGGCGTGGAGACCGTCCGCCGGCTGCTCTCCGCGGATCCCGGCGCCCGCATCATCATGCTCACGGTCGCCGAGGACCTCGACGGCGTCGCCCTCGCGGTCGCCGCGGGTGCCCGTGGCTATCTGCACAAGGACGCCTCGCGCGCCGAACTGCGGGCCACCGTCACCCAGGCGCTCGCCGACCCGACCTGGCGACTCGCCCCGCGCCGGCTCCGTTCGGCCGAGATGGGCGCCGCGCCCACGCTCACCGCGCGCGAGATCCAGGTCCTCGAGGGCATGAGCCACGGCCGGTCCAACGCGGAGATCGGGCGCGAGCTCTTCCTCTCCGAGGACACCGTCAAGACGCACGCCCGGCGTCTCTTCAAGAAGCTGGGCGCCTCGGACCGGGCGCACGCCGTCGCCCTGGGTTTCCGCTGGGGCCTGGTGCGCTGAGTCGCAGGTCACCGGCCATCTCCCCGTCCGCATCCGCGTCCGTCGTGGGGTGGACGGGGTGGGCTTGTGTCACTTCCCCGCGGAATGACGCATCCTTGAGATGTGGAGTTCCTCGGGGACGAGTCGGTCGAGCGGGAGGGGAGGGCGCGGGAGATGAGTTCCGGCGCACCTGCTCATAACGCTTCGGTGCACAACTACGGACGCGGTGCCGCGAACGCAGAGGCGTCGGGGCACCATGGAGCGATGCGCGACGACGAGACCGTGGGTTCCCCCATGCCTGCCGGGCAGGGGGAGATCGGCGCGCTCGTACGCCGCGCGGTCGAAGGCGACGCGCAGGCCACACACGACCTTCTGGCGCGTGTGCACCCGCTCGCCCTGCGGTACTGCCGCACCCGCCTGAACCGGCTGCCGGGGGACGCCCGCCACTTCGTGGAGGACCTGGCCCAGGAGGTCTGCGTCGCCGTCCTCATGGCCCTGCCGCGCTACAAGGACACGGGCAGGCCCTTCGAGGCCTTCGTCTTCGCCATCGCCGGACACAAGGTCGCCGACCTCCAGCGGGCCGCCATGCGGCACCCGGGGTCCACGGCCGTGCCCTCCGACGAGATGCCGGAGCGGCCCGACGACTCCCTCGGTCCCGAGGAGCGCGCGCTGCTCAGCGACGACGCCGAGTGGGCCAAGAAGCTCCTCGCCAACCTTCCGGAGAACCAGCGCGAGCTGCTCGTGCTGCGGGTCGCCGTCGGGCTGACCGCCGAGGAGACCGGGCAGATGCTCGGCATGTCCCCGGGGGCCGTCCGGGTCGCGCAGCACCGCGCGCTCAGCAGGCTCCGCGCGCTGGCCGAGCAGTAGCTGTCACCCGTAGCCGTACGCCGGGCAGCGGCGGTTGCGCCGGGCAGTAAGTGTTGCCGGGGCCTATCGGCCCGTTCGTACACGTACGAACGTCCAAAGCTTGCGGCTGATCTTGGTCGTGGAATGAGACACGGCTTCGGCCCGTTAGCATGGACATCCGCACCGATCAAGGCCATTTGGGGAAGGTGTCATGACTGCAAACGTCGACGGAGTGCCCGAGAAATTCGCGACACTCGGGCTGACCTACGACGACGTGCTGCTGCTGCCGGGCGCGTCCGAGGTCCTCCCGAACGCGGTCGACACCTCGTCCCGGATCTCCCGCAACGTCCGCGTGAACATCCCGCTGCTGTCGGCGGCGATGGACAAGGTCACCGAGTCCCGCATGGCCATCGCCATGGCGCGGCAGGGTGGCGTGGGCGTCCTGCACCGCAACCTGTCGATCGAGGACCAGGTCAACCAGGTCGACCTCGTGAAGCGCTCCGAGTCCGGCATGGTGAGCGACCCGATCACCGTGCACCCGGACGCGACGCTGGCCGAGGCCGACGCGCTGTGCGCCAAGTTCCGCATCAGCGGCGTCCCGGTGACCGACCCGGCGGGCAAGCTGCTCGGCATCGTCACCAACCGCGACATGGCCTTCGAGTCGGACCGCAGCCGCCAGGTGCGCGAGGTCATGACCCCGATGCCGCTGGTCACGGGCAAGGTCGGCATCTCCGGCGTGGACGCCATGGAGCTGCTGCGCCGCCACAAGATCGAGAAGCTGCCGCTCGTCGACGACTCCGGCATCCTCAAGGGCCTCATCACGGTCAAGGACTTCGTCAAGGCCGAGAAGTACCCGTACGCGGCCAAGGACGCCGAGGGCCGGCTGCTCGTCGGCGCGGCCGTCGGCGCCAGCCCCGAGGCGCTGGAGCGCGCGCAGGGCCTGGCCGCGGCGGGCGTCGACTTCCTGATCGTCGACACGTCCCACGGACACAACAGCAACGCCCTGAACTGGATGGCGAAGATCAAGTCCAGCGTCGGCGTCGACGTCATCGGCGGCAACGTCGCGACGCGTGACGGCGCGCAGGCCCTGATCGACGCCGGTGTCGACGGCGTCAAGGTCGGCGTGGGCCCCGGCTCCATCTGCACCACCCGCGTGGTCGCCGGCATCGGCGTCCCGCAGGTCACCGCCATCTACGAGGCGGCGCTCGCCGCCCGCGCGGCCGGTGTCCCGGTCATCGGCGACGGCGGTCTGCAGTACTCCGGCGACATCGGCAAGGCGCTCGCCGCCGGCGCCGACACGGTCATGCTGGGCAGCCTGCTCGCCGGGTGCGAGGAGTCCCCGGGCGAGCTGCAGTTCATCAACGGCAAGCAGTTCAAGTCGTACCGCGGCATGGGCTCGCTCGGCGCGATGCAGTCCCGCGGCCAGGGCCGGTCGTACTCGAAGGACCGCTACTTCCAGGCCGAGGTGGCCTCGGACGACAAGCTCGTGCCCGAGGGCATCGAGGGCCAGGTGCCCTACCGCGGCCCCCTGGCCAACGTCCTGCACCAGCTCGTCGGCGGTCTCCGCCAGACCATGGGCTATGTGGGCGCGGCCACCATCGAGGAGATGGAGACCAAGGGCCGCTTCGTCCGGATCACGTCCGCGGGCCTCAAGGAGAGCCACCCGCACGACATCCAGATGACGGTCGAGGCGCCGAACTACAGCAGGAAGTAACACAGCGCGACGCGTGGGGGCGGTTCCGGCATGTGGCCGGAGCCGCCCCCCACGCTTGTGTCGGGGATACTGGTAGGCGCAGACGTAGAGGGAAAGGCCACACATCGTGACTGAGATCGAGATCGGGCGCGGCAAGCGCGGCCGCAGGGCGTACGCGTTCGACGACATCGCCGTCGTCCCGAGCCGGCGCACCCGGGACCCGAAGGAGGTCTCGATCGCCTGGCAGATCGACGCCTACCGCTTCGAGCTGCCGTTCCTGGCCGCTCCCATGGACTCGGTCGTGTCGCCGCAGACCGCCATCCGCATCGGCGAGCTGGGCGGCCTCGGCGTCCTCAACCTCGAAGGGCTCTGGACCCGGTACGAGGACCCGCAGCCGCTGCTCGACGAGATCGCCGAGCTGGACGAGGCGACCGCGACCCGCCGTCTGCAGGAGATCTACTCCGCCCCCATCAAGGAGGAGCTGATCGGGCAGCGCATCAAGGAGGTGCGCGACTCCGGTGTCGTCACCGCCGCCGCGCTCTCCCCGCAGCGCACCGCGCAGTTCTCCAAGGCCGTCGTCGACGCCGGCGTGGACATCTTCGTCATCCGCGGCACGACGGTCTCCGCCGAGCACGTCTCGGGCGCGTCCGAGCCGCTGAACCTGAAGCAGTTCATCTACGAGCTGGACGTCCCGGTCATCGTCGGCGGCTGCGCCACGTACACCGCGGCCCTGCACCTGATGCGCACGGGCGCGGCGGGTGTCCTCGTCGGCTTCGGCGGCGGCGCGGCGCACACCACGCGCAACGTGCTGGGCATCCAGGTCCCGATGGCGACCGCGGTCGCCGACGTGGCCGCGGCCCGCCGCGACTACATGGACGAGTCCGGCGGCCGGTACGTGCACGTCATCGCCGACGGCGGTGTCGGCTGGTCGGGCGACCTGCCGAAGGCGATCGCCTGTGGCGCCGACTCCGTCATGATCGGCTCCCCGCTGGCCCGCGCCACGGACGCGCCCGGCAAGGGCCACCACTGGGGCATGGAGGCCGTCCACGAGGACGTGCCGCGCGGCAAGCTGGTCGACCTGGGCATCGTGGGCACCACCGAGGAGATCCTCGCGGGTCCTTCGCACATCCCGGACGGTTCGATGAACTTCTTCGGTGCCCTGCGCCGGGCGATGGCGACGACGGGCTACACGGAGCTCAAGGAGTTCCAGCGCGTCGAGGTCACCGTCGCGGACGCGCAGCACAAGCGCTGACGCCGTCCTGTACGTGACGAGGGGCCCCGCACCGGGTGGTGCGGGGCCCCTCGCGTTCTGTTCCGCCGGTTACCGGGCGGCCTTCTTGGCCGCCGAGAACGCGGCGAAGGCGGCGAGGGCGATGAAGAGGAACGTCATGGCGTCCTTGCCCTCGCTCCAGGCCTCCGTCAGCAGCCCGAACTCCTCCAGGAACACGTCCGTGGCGGAGACGTTCAGCTGCTTGCCGACCAGGACCGCGATGCCCACGAGCTGGCCGAGGTAGACGGCGCCGAGGGACAGCACCGCGGCGGCGACCGGCAGGACGGGGTTGCGGCCGCCGACCTTGCCGGCGGCGAGACCGACGAGGAAGCCGACACCGATGGCGGCCCAGCCGATCTCCCGCTCGATGCCGCCCATGACGGCTCCGTACACGCCGCCGGCGACGAGCCCCGCGACCAGGGCGGCCACCAGGCCGAGTCCCACGTTGTCGCGGACGGGGGCGGGCGGCGGTGCCATCGGGTACGGCTCGGGCGCGGGGCCGTTGGCGAACGGGTTGCCGGGCGGCGGCGGAACGGGCTGGCTCATGCTGCGGATCCCCCAGGGACGGTGGCGCACGGATGTGCGAACAGGAGGTCCCGGAGATTAGCAGCTCCCTGTGACGGCACCACAGGGGTTACGCGTCCACTGCCGCGGGTCAGAGGCGGTGGGCCGCGCCGCCCGGGGTGGCGCCGCGGGTGTCGAGGAGGAGCTGGGCCTTCACCGAGAGGCCCTGGAGGTCGTAGGTGCGGTGGTGCTGGAGCAGCACCGTCAGATCCGCGTGGGCGGCGGCCTCGTAGAGGGAGTCCGCGCGGGGGACGGGGAGTTCGCGGACGCGCCAGTCGGGGACGTGGGGGTCGTGGTAGCTGACGGCCGCGCCCAGGTCCATGAGGCGGCGGGCGATCTCGTCGGCGGGGGAGCCCTGACGGTCCGGGAGGTCGGGCTTGTACGTGATCCCGAGCAGCAGGACCCGGGCTCCGCGGGCCGACTTGCCGTGCTCGTTGAGGAGGGTGGCGGCGCGCTGGACGACGTACTGGGGCATGCGTTCGTTGACCTGGCCGGCGAGCTCGACGAGGCGGAGCGGGCGGTGGGCCCCGATGGTGTCGACGGAGACGCCGTGCCCGCCGACACCGGGGCCCGGGCGGAAGGCCTGGAAACCGAAGGGCTTGGTCTCGGCGCAGCGGATGACGTCCCAGAGGTCGACGCCGAGTTCGTGGCAGAGGACCGCCATCTCGTTGACGAGGGCGATGTTGACGTGCCGGAAGTTGGTCTCCAGGAGCTTGACCGTCTCGGCTTCGCGCGGGCCACGCGCGCGTACCACCTTGTCGGTGAGCCGGCCGTAGAAGGCGGCGGCGGACTCCGTACAGGCCGGGGTGAGGCCGCCGATGACCTTGGGGGTGCCGGCGTAGCCGTGGGTGCGGTTGCCGGGGTCGAGACGGCCGGGGGAGTAGGCGAGGTGGAAGTCGCGGCCGGCGCGGAGCCCCGAGCCCGCTTCGAGGATCTCGCGGAGGGGGCCCTCGGTGGTGCCCGGCGGGACGGGGGACTCCAGGAGGACGGTGGTGTGGGGGCGCAGCCGGGCGGCGAGGGCGCGGGCCGCGTCGGTGACGGCGGTGAGGTCGAGGGTGCGGTCGGGGCCGAGGGGGGTCGGTGCGCAGAGGACGGCGGTGCGGACGCGGCCGAGTTCGGCGGTGTTCGTGGTGGGCCGGAAGCCGCCCGCGAGCATCCGGCGGATCTCCGGTGCGGTGAGCGAGCCGTCGACCGGGGACCGGCCGGCGGCGAGTTCGGCGACGGGGCGGGGGTCGGTGTCGTAGCCGACGGTGTCGATGCCTGCGGCGGTGGCGGCCTGGGCGAGGGGGAGTCCGTGGTGGCCGAGGCCGATGACGGCGAGATCAGCGGGCATGGGGGGTGGGCCGTCCTTCCCAGTAGCCGGAGGGGACGCGAGGCGCAACCCCGGTGGACAGAACGGGGTGAACGCAATGTCAGACTAGGCGTAAATATGACCGATATGCGGCATTGTGAGGCCGCAGGTCGCCGAGTGTTATCCACAGGGTGGCGGCGAGGCGGTGGCTGAAGTCGCCGGAGCGGGCCAGAATCGGAACCGGGACGGCTCGGGGACGACGGGAGGCGGCAACCATGAGGACAGCGACACTGGGACCGGCCGAGCGCACCGAGGCGCTCAGGGCCATGGCAGAGCGAGAGCTGGACGTGCTGGTCGTCGGCGCCGGAGTGGTCGGCGCGGGCACCGCCCTCGACGCCGTCACGAGAGGACTCTCCACCGGCATCGTCGAGGCCCGTGACTGGGCCTCCGGCACGTCGAGCAGGTCCAGCAAGCTCATCCACGGCGGCCTGCGCTACCTGGAGATGCTGGACTTCGCGCTGGTGCGGGAGGCGCTCAAGGAGCGCGGACTGCTCCTGGAGCGGCTCGCCCCCCATCTGGTGAAGCCCGTCCCCTTCCTCTATCCGCTCCAGCACAAGGGCTGGGAGCGGTTCTACGCGGGCTCGGGCGTCGCGCTGTACGACGCGATGTCCCTCTCCTCCGGCCACGGCCGCGGCCTGCCCGCGCACCGCCACCTCTCCCGGCGGAACGCGCTGCGGGTCGCGCCCTGCCTCAAGAGGGACGCCCTCGTCGGCGCCCTCCAGTACTACGACGCCCAGATGGACGACGCCCGCTTCGTCACCACTCTCGTGCGCACGGCCGCCGCGTACGGCGCCATGGCCGCCAGCCGGGCCCGCGTCGTCGGCTTCCTGCGCGAGGGCGAGCGGGTCGTCGGCGCGCGCGTGCAGGACGTCGAGTCGGGCGGCTCGTACGAGATCCGGGCCAAGCAGATCGTCAACGCCACCGGGGTGTGGACGGACGACACCCAGGCCCTCATCGCCGAGCGCGGCCAGTTCCACGTCCGCGCCTCGAAGGGCATCCATCTGGTCGTGCCCAAGGACCGCATCCACTCGACCACCGGACTCATCCTGCGCACCGAGAAGTCCGTGCTCTTCGTGATCCCCTGGGGCCGGCACTGGATCGTCGGCACCACCGACACCGACTGGGACCTCGACAAGGCCCACCCGGCCGCGTCCAGCGCCGACATCGACTATCTCCTGGAGCATGTGAACACCGTGCTCGCGACCCCGCTCACCCGGGACGACGTCCAGGGCGTCTACGCCGGCCTGCGGCCGCTGCTCGCGGGCGAGTCGGACGCCACGAGCAAGCTCTCGCGCGAGCACACCGTCGCCCACCCGGTCCCCGGCCTGGTCGTGGTGGCCGGCGGCAAGTACACGACGTACCGCGTCATGGCCAAGGACGCCGTCGACGCGGCGGTCCACGGCCTCGACCAGCGGGTGGCCGCCTGCGTCACCGAGGACATCCCGCTCCTCGGCGCCGAGGGCTACCGGGCCCTGTGGAACGCGCGGGCCAGGACGGCGGCCAGGACCGGGCTGCACGTCGTCCGGGTCGAGCATCTCCTCAACCGGTACGGCTCCCTGACGGAGCAGATCCTCGACCTGATCGCCGAGGATCCCGGGCTCGGGGAACCGCTCGCGGCGGCCGACGACTACCTGCGCGCCGAGATCGTCTACGCCGCCTCGCACGAGGGCGCGCGCCACCTCGACGACGTCCTCACCCGGCGGACCAGGATCTCCATCGAGACCTTCGACCGGGGCACGCGCAGCGCGCGCGAGTGCGCGGAGCTGATGGCGCCCGTCCTGGGCTGGGACGTCCACCAGATCGACAAGGAGGTCGAGCACTACGAGAAGCGGGTCGAGGCCGAGCGCGAGTCGCAGCGGCAGCCGGACGACCTGACGGCCGACGCCGCACGGCTCGGGGCACCGGACATCGTGCCGATCTGACGGCGCGTTCCCGGCAGGACGTCCGTGTCGTCCGGAATGCGGTGGGAACCTGGGGGGTGCCGACGGGCGTCGTCATCCCGGAGTACGGACCCGGGGGCGGCACCCGTCCCGAGGTGAGGGACAATGGCCTCTCTTCCAGGGCGGGTTACCGCATCACGCGGGAAGCGGCAGACGCGGCGAAGATCAGGGATCGCAGAGGGGACGCATGTCGGAGGCGGAGCAGTCGCGGGACACGGCGAGGGACCCCCGGCGGGACGCCGCCGCGGGGGGCGCGGCCGACGGCGACCGAGGGGCGGTTCCGGCCGCGCGCGCGGCGGAGCGGGACCCGCGGAACACGAAGGACGCGCAGGTCACGGGTGCCGTGGAGGACGCGGACACCGCGGACACCGCGGATGACGTGGAGGACGCGGATGCCGTGGAGGGCGCGGCCGATACGGAGGCCGCGGCCGGCGCGGAGCGTGCGGACGGTGCGGGCGACGTGGAGCGCTCCGACGGCGCTGCGGGAGCCGAGGGTTCGGGCGGCGCCGCGGGCGCTGTCGACCCGAAGGGTGACGCGGTGTCCGACGAGCCCTCCGGCGTGACGGGCCGGCTGCGGGGCACCGAGCCGTCGACCGGCAGGGCCGGCTTCGGCGCCGGGGACGGCGACGGCGAGACCGGCCGCGCCGAGCCGCGGAGCGGTTCCGGCCGTTCGGCCGCCGGCAGTGGTTCCGGCGGCTTCGGCGGCGACCGGCTGCGCAAGGACCCCGTGACGGAGGGCAGGCTGCTCGCCGGCCGCTACCGGCTCGGCGTGGTCCTCGGACGCGGCGGCATGGGCACCGTGTGGCGCGCGGTCGACGAGACCCTGGGCCGCACCGTCGCCGTCAAGGAGCTCCGCTTCCCCACCAGCATCGACGACGACGAGAAGCGACGCCTCATCACCCGGACCCTGCGCGAGGCCAAGGCCATCGCCCGGATCCGTAACAACGGCGCCGTGACCGTGTACGACGTCGTCGACGAGGACGACCGTCCGTGGATCGTCATGGAGCTCATCGAGGGCAAGTCCCTCGCCGAGGCCGTGCGCGAGGACGGCGTGCTCACGCCCCGCCGAGCCGCCGAGGTCGGCCTCGCCATCCTCGACGTCCTGCGCTCCGCGCACCGCGAGGGCATCCTCCACCGTGACGTGAAGCCGTCGAACGTGCTGATCGCCGAGGACGGCCGGGTCGTCCTCACCGACTTCGGCATCGCCCAGGTCGAGGGCGACCCCTCGATCACCTCCACCGGCATGCTCGTCGGCGCCCCCTCCTACATCTCGCCGGAGCGCGCCCGCGGCCACAAGCCCGGACCGGCCGCCGACCTGTGGTCGCTGGGCGGCCTCCTGTACGCGGCGGTCGAGGGCAGCCCGCCCTACGACAAGGGCTCCGCCATCGCCACCCTCACGGCGGTGATGACCGAGCCGGTCGACCCGCCGAAGAACGCGGGACCCGAGCTGGAGCAGGTCATCTACGGCCTGCTCGCCAAGGACCCGGCCCAGCGCCTCGACGACGCCCGTGCGCGGGTCCTGCTGCGGGCCGTGCTCGACGCGCCCGTCGCGGCGCCGGAGGTCTCTCCCGAGGTCACCCGGGCCCTTCTGCTTCCGCCGCGCCCCGACCGGGCTCCGGCGGATCCGGCCGCCCACCGGGACAGGACGCCCGACGCTGCCGTCGCCGCCGACCGGGTGCGGGGCGCGCTGAAGTCCGTGCGCAACGCGGCGGCCTCCGCGAAGGCCGAGCCGAAGGCGAAGTCCAAGCCGCCGAAGCCGCCGAGGCCGAAGGTGGCCGGGCCGTTGCAGGGTGGCGGCAGGCAGGCTCCGGCCCGTGCGCCGCTGACCGACGTCGTGCCGCGCCGCACGCTGGTGATCATCGCCGCGGTCGCCGTCCTCGCGCTGCTCGGCACGATCCTGACGGTCTCCCTCACCGGAGGCGACGACAAGGACAAGCAGGGCCAGGGGACCGGCGGCACGACGGCCTCGGCCGGCGCATCCGGCGGCGCCGACGGGTCCGGCGGCTCCGAAGGCTCCGGCGGCAAGGGGCAGACGCCCGGCGGCCCCGGCCAGCAGGGCGGCGCGCAGCCCGGGGGCACCGGCTCCAACGGATCGACGGGCGACACGGGCGCGACGGGGACGACCACCGGAACGACCGCCGGGACGACGGTCGGGACGACGACCGGGACGACGACCGGGCAGGGCGGCACCAAGCCGTCCGGCAAGCCCAGCGGCGGCACCGGTGCGCAGCTGCCCGCCGGGTACGCCCTCGTCACCAACGAGCGGCTCCACTTCTCCATGGCGCTGCCCGGCACCTTCAAGCCGCGCTCGATACCGGGATACGACCTCGGCGTGATATTCAGCCAGAGCGGCGGTTTCCCGCGCGTCCAGGTCGACTTCAACGACAGCCCGAAGGACAACGCGCAGAGCGCCTGGGAGCTGGCCAAGGCCGGCGTGGCCGTCACCAGCCAGGACTACGAGCACATCGGCATCAAGCAGGTCTCCTACAAGGGCTACCCGACCGTCGCCGACTGGGAGTTCACGCGCACGCAGAAGGGCATGACCGTCCGCGTGCTCAACCGCGGCTTCAAGGTGGACGACAAGCACGGCTACTCCATCATGATCACCTGCAAGGCGGACGAGTGGGACGGCGCGGAGTGCCGGACGCTGCGGGAGACGGCGTTCGCCACGTTCAGCCCCAAGGACTGACCGGTGCCACGTATCGTGAGAGTTCGTGGACCGTACGCAGCCGACAATTGCCGCTAACTGCACGGTGCCGGACCGGAATTGACGGACTCGCGTGATCCGACGGATCCGCGGGTCCACGGGGGACAGCGTGCGCGCGTGGGGAGGCGTCGTGGACGACTACGCGGGAAGGGTGCTGGCGGACCGCTACCGCCTGCCGCTGCCGCCGACCGGCGCGGAGGCGGGCCCGGGCCCGGACGCGTACGACTTCGCCGAGACGCGCGCCTTCGACACGTACAGCGGGCAGGAGGTCCTGGTCCGCCAGGTGCCCCTGCCGGAGTTCGTGGACGCCGAGGTGCTCGACGGCGCGGGCGGTTCCGCGCAGTCCTACGGGAGCGCCGGGCGGGCCACGCGCCGGCCGGCCGAGCCCGTCGTGCGCCGGGCGATCGAGGCGGCCCAGGCCGCCGCGCAGATTCCCGACCATCCGCTCCTCGACCAGGTCTTCGACGTCTTCGCGGAGGCCGGTTCGCTGTGGATAGTGAGCGAGGTCGTGGCGGCCAGGCCGCTGGCCGCGCTCCTCGCCGAGCAGCCCCTGAACCCGTACCGGGCGGCCGAGATCGGCGCCGACGTCCTCACCGCCCTGCGCGCGCTCCACGCCCACGGCTGGGTCCACCGGAACATCACCGCCCGGACCGTGCTCATCTGCGACGACGGGCGGGTGGTCCTCACGGGCCTCGCCGTGGGCGCCGCGGAAGAGGCCTTGTGCGGTTACTCGCCCGTGCCGGAGGCGGGGGACGAGGAGGGGGAGTTCGGGGCGAGGTTCGGCGCCGGGACGGCGGCCGGGACGGGGTCCGGGTTCGCGTCCCGGGAGTTCGAGCCCGACTTCCCGCTCGCGCCCGAGCCCGAGTTCGCCGAGGTGTACAGCTCCGACCTGTACGAGGCCGAGGTCTACGAGGAGATCGACGCCGAGACCGAGTCCGAGACCGAAGCGTATGAGGAGGAGTCGGAGGAGACCGAGCAGTTCGAGGAGGCCGAGGAGTTCGAGGAGGTCTCGTACGGGACGGACTCGGACGAGGAGCTTCTCGGCGAGGCCGCCTACGGGTACGGCGCCGACGCGTATGGCCCTGACCCGGACGGGCCGGATCAGTACCGGCCCGGCCGGGACGGTGCCGAGGGCCGTGGCGGCGCGGCCGACCCCGGTGGAGCCGGCGAGACCGGTGCCGATGCGTACGGTCGCGGGTCCTACGGGACCGACCCGTACGGCGCGGGGGCGAGGTCCGCGCCCGAGACCCGGACCGGGGCGGAGCCCCCGGCCATCGCCCCGCCGCTCACCGCCGACGTGCGGGCCGCACGGGCCGGAGCCATCGCCGCGTACCGCGCGGGCGCGCGTGCCGCGGCGCGGCTCGGCGAGGCGGGGGCGCTCCCCGGCCAGCGCCCCGCGCCGGGGGAGCGGCCCACACCACCGGTCCCGGCCCCCGCGCCCCCACCGCCACCTGCCCCGGTGCCCGCGTCCGGCGCGCCCGAGCCGCAGTGGTGGTCGCAGGCGGCGGACGACGACGAGGACGACGACGAGGACGACGACGAGGACGAGGGCGGCGGCACGGCGTACGGTGGCCCGCAGGCCGGCCCCCCGCCGCGCGTCCACCTCGCCGGCAACTGGAGCGACGGCCCGCACGCCGCGCGCGACGGCTCCGGACCGATCCCCGCCGGCGGCTCGGGCCCCGGCCGCGGCCCCGTACTGCCCGGCTCGGGCCGCCCGGCGCTGCCCGCCG
Organism: Streptomyces sp. NPDC058650; assembly: GCF_042717315.1. Lineage (NCBI taxonomy): Bacteria > Bacillati > Actinomycetota > Actinomycetes > Kitasatosporales > Streptomycetaceae > Streptomyces > Streptomyces sp. NPDC058650. The sequence continues at coordinate 86,759 of NZ_JBHXRL010000014.1, read as the reverse complement.
GGTACACCGCCGCGACCCCCGACCCCGCCCGCCTCCCGGTCCCCGCCGGACCGGCGGGGACCGGGGGCCACGTCGCCGTACCGGCCCAGGCCCACCGCGGCCCCACCACGCGCCTCGACGCCGAGCGGGCCCGCCAGACCCGGATCGCCGTCGTCGGCGCGGTCACCGAGCGCTGGGCGCCCGAGCAGGCCGGCCCCGTCCACGAGAACTGGCGCCTCGCCCCGCCCATCGGACCCGCCACCGACCTGTGGGCGCTCGGCGCGCTCCTCTACCGGGCCGTCCAGGGCCACGCCCCCTACCCGGAGGACAGCGCCGCCGAACTCGTCCAGCTGGTCTGCGCCGAGCCGCCCGCCTTCGCCGAGGAGTGCGGGCCGCTGCGCCCGGTCGTGGAGTCCCTGCTGCGCCAGGACCCCACCGAGCGCCCCGACTTCGAGGAGCTGCGCGGCTGGCTGCGCTCGCTCGTGCGGTCCGCACCGGAGCCCGAGGCCGGCCTCGGAGCCGTACCGCTGCCGTCCTTCGACGAGACCCGGCTGCCCATCGTGCGCCGCCGCGGCGAGCTGGTGCGCCGGCGCCGCAAGGGAGCGGGAGCGGGCGCGGGCCGCCACCGTCACAAGCGGGGCAAGGACCCCCGCCCCGAGCGGCGCGCCGAGGCCCTGCACGAGGCCGCGCCCGAGCGCGTCCACCAGGGCGGATACGCCGACGCGGGGGTGGAGTTCCAGGAGGAGATCCCGCAGCGCGCGCCCCGTGCGCCACGGGCTCCTCGTACGCCCCGGAGCCCCTCCCGGGGCGAGGGCTCGCCGCGTTCCCTCGGCCGTACGCTGCTGCTCCTCGTCCTGCTCCTGCTCGGCGGGGCCGTGGCGTACGCCGTGCTCTTCCTGCCGGGCGAGGGGGAGGAGCCCGGCGCGGGCGCTCCGACGGCCGGCGGGTCGCCGCGTACCACCGCGCCCGGCACCGCACCCACCGGCGACCCGTCGGCCGATCCTTCCTCGAAGCCGCCCGCCAAGCCGTCTGCCAAGCCGTCCTCCAAGCCGTCCACGACCCCGCCCGCGGCCGATCCGTCGGCGCCCGCCCTCGCCGCCGGGTACGCCCTGCGCCAGGACCCGGAGGGCTTCCGGATCGGGGTCCCGAGCGCCTGGCGGCGCAGCCCGATCAACGACGCCGGGCAAGTGCGCTACACGGGGGGCGACTTCACGATGATCGTCGTCCCGGGCAGGGACATGGTCGCGGACCACGGATCCGACCCCTTGGAGTACCAGAACAACAAGGAGCGCGAGCTGGAGCCGTTGCGCGTGTCCAGTTGGTCGGGTACGGATTCGTCCCGCCGGGTCGACATCGGCACGACGGCGACGGCCACGGGCAGTTACTGGTGGCTGGACAGCACCGGGCGCCAGGTCTCCGTACGGAACCTCGCCCTCATCGACGGCGGCCGGTACTACGTCGTGGTGGTCATCGGCCCGAAAAGCGAGAGTGACAAGGTCACCGAGATCTACGACGAGGCCACGAAGGCGTTCCGCCCGGGACGCTGAGCCGGCGACGACGCCGGGCCGCCGGCCGGGTGTCCACCGGTCAGTCCCGCCGGGCCGACCGCCGGATCGTCACCGTCCCCCGGTCACAGTGCTGTTCCTATGACAGCCCCGAGGTTCCGCAGCCCCCGCCCCCCTCCGTAACCTGGCATCCGAAGGAACGGGCGGGGGCAAGTGGAACATTCTCAGAGCACAGGGGCGGGGTTGTTGCTCGCGGGTCGCTACCGGCTCGGCGAGTGCATCGGTCGCGGCGGCATGGGCAAGGTCTGGCGCGCGCACGACGAGGTGCTGCACCGCGTGGTCGCGGTGAAGGAGCTGACAGCGGGCAGGTTCGTGGCGGAGGCCGACCGGCTCGTGCTGCACGCGCGGACCCAGAAGGAAGCGCGGGCCGCCGCGCGGATCACCCACCCGGGTGTGGTCACCGTCCACGACGTCCTGGAGCACGACAGCCGTCCGTGGATCGTGATGCAGTACGTCGACGGGCCCTCGCTCGCCGACGCCACCAAGGAGACGGGCGCGATCGAGCCCCGCGAGGCGGCCAGGGTCGGGCTGCACGTCCTCGGCGCGCTGCGGGCCGCGCACGCGGCCGGGGTGCTGCACCGGGACGTCAAGCCCGGCAACGTCCTGCTGGCGCGGGACGGGCGCGTGCTGATCACCGACTTCGGCATCGCGGCGATCGAGGGGGACTCGACGATCACCCGGACCGGGGAGATCGTCGGCTCCATCGACTATCTGGCGCCCGAGCGGGTACGGGGCGGTGACCCCGGTCCTGCCTCCGACCTCTGGTCCCTCGGGGCCACGCTGTACACGGCGGTGGAGGGGACCTCGCCGTTCCGCCGGACCTCGCCGATCAGCACGATGCAGGCCGTGGTGACCGAGGAGCCGAGGTACCCGGAGAAGGCCGGGCCGCTCGCGCCGGTCATCGTGGCGCTGCTGCGCAAGGAGCCGGAGCACCGGCCGCGTGCGGACGAGGCCGAGCGGATGCTGCTCGACGCGATGGAGGGACGGACGCCGCAGACGGCGCAGGCGTACGTGCCGACCCAGCGCGTGGCGAGGGACGACGTGACCTCGGGCGTGACGGACGCGGACTCGACGGCCGCCGGGAGCGCGGCGGGCACGGACGCCGCGGCGCGTCCGTCCGGTGCCCCGCGGACGTCCACGGCGCAGTGGCCCCACCCGGCCGACGAGCCCCAGGCGCCGCAGTCGTCCCAGGGGTCGCAGTCACCCCCCACCCTGGTGCCTTCCGCCTTCACCCCCGCCCCCGTGTCCTCGGGCCGAGGCCGCTGGCGCACCGTCGCCCTCGCGGCCCTGCTTGCCGGTCTCGTCGCGGGCGGCGCCGTCTTCGCCGCCATGAACTACGCGGGCGGCGACCGGGACGGACTCGGGAACGGCGGACGGACCACGGTCACCGGCCCCTCCACCGCCACCCAGGGCGCCGGGAACGGCATTCCGGCCGGCTGGCACCGCGTCCACGACCCGGCGGGCTTCAGCCTGCTCGTACCGGACGGCTGGAAGCGGCAGAAGGAGGGCGACCAGATCGACTACACCCCGGACAACGGCAAGCACCGGATCCGGATCAGCATCGACCGCAGCCCCGACTTCGAGAACCCGTACATGCACGCCCTCGACCTGGAGCGCGTCCTGCAGAAGCGGATGGACTACACCCGGGTCAAGCTCGGCCAGGTCACCTACCGCGACCAGGTCCGGTCCTGCCAGTGGGAGTTCACCTGGACCGAGAAGAAGGACTTCCCCGGGCCGCGGCACGCGATCGACCTCATGTACTACGAGGACGACGGCACGGAGTACGCCCTGTACATGTCCTCGCCGCAGTCGAGCTGGGAGACCACCCGCGAGCAGTTCGACATCATGCTCCAGCACTGGCGGCCGCCGGGCGACTGAACGGGACGCCGAACAGGGCCGGAAAAATCTCCTCACCCCGGCCTCCGCCAGCCGTAAGCCCCTGATCAGGGCTTATGTGCCAGTGATCGCTGGCGCGATGTGTGTACCCGGTGAAAACGCGTTACCGACGGGTACCCAAAGGGCGGATCGCCGCCTACGCTCGCCCTCATGACGGACTCGCAGGCCCCCGCAGCCCCCTCGGTTCCCGACGCCCCCGCCGCGAAGGGCGGAGCGGCCGCGCCCGCCGGCGCGACCAACCCGGTCGCGCCCGCGCCCGCCGGCGCGCGGACCGCCGCCGACGTCGTGACGCCCGAGGTGGTCGCCCGGCTCACCCGTGGCGTCGTCGGCTCGGGCCGGACCGCCAACCACACCCCCTTCACCGGGGAGAAGCTGGCGGAGCTGCCCGAGTCCACCCCCGAGGACGTCGCCGAGGCCTTCGCGCGCGCCCGCGCCGCCCAGCCGGCCTGGGCCGCCACCCCGGTCAAGGTCCGCGCCGCCGTCCTCCTCCGCTTCCACGACCTCGTCCTCCAGCGGCAGGCCGAGGTCCTCGACCTCATCCAGCTGGAGACGGGCAAGGCGCGCCTGCACGCCCACGAGGAGGTCCAGGCGGTGTCGGTCGCCGCCCGCCACTACGGCCGCAAGGCCGCCTCCTACCTGCGCGCCAAGCGCCACACCGGCGTCGTCCCGACCCTCACCAAGGTCACCGAGCTGCGCCAGCCGCGCGGGGTCGTCGGCCAGATCGCGCCCTGGAACTACCCGCTGGAGCTCTCCGTCGGCGACGCGCTCCCCGCCTTCGTCTCGGGCAACGCGGTCGTCATGAAGCCCGACACCGAGACGGCGCTCACCGCGCTGTGGGCCCGTGACCTGCTCGTCGAGGCCGGACTGCCCGCCGAGGTCTTCCAGGTCGTCCTGGGCGAGGGCCCGGTCGTCGGCCCCGAGGTCGTCAAGCACGCCGACTACGTCTCGTTCACCGGCTCCACCCGCACCGGCCGCGAGGTCGCCCAGGGCGCCGCGGCCCGGCTCGTCGGCGTCTCCCTCGAACTCGGCGGCAAGAACGCGATGCTCGTCCTGAAGGACGCCGACATCGAGAAGGCCGCCGCCGGAGCCGTCCGCGCCTGCTTCTCCTCCGCCGGGCAGCTCTGCATCTCCATCGAGCGGCTGTACGTGCACGAGTCGATCGCCGACGCCTTCCTCGACCGCTTCGCCGCCCGCACCAAGGCCATGCGGCTCGGCGGCTCCCTCGCGTACGGGGCGGACATGGGCTCCCTCGTCGGCGACCGGCAGCTGGAGATGGTCACGAAGCACGTGGACGAGGCCGTCGCCAAGGGCGCGAAGCTCGTCGCGGGCGGCGTCGCCCGCCCCGACATCGGCCCTCTCTTCTACGAGCCGACCATCCTCGACGGCGTCGAGGCCCCGATGGCCGTCTGCTCCGAGGAGACCTTCGGCCCGGTCGTCTCGATCTACCGCTTCACGGACGAGGACGAGGTCATCGAGCTCGCCAACGGCACGCCGTACGGCCTCAACTCCTCCGTGTGGACCAAGGACTCGCGCCGCGGCCACGCCGTCGCGGCCCGGCTGCGCACCGGCACCGTCAACATCAACGAGGGGTACGCGCCGGCCTACGGCAGCGTGCAGTCCCCGATGGGCGGCATGAAGGACTCCGGTCTCGGCCGCCGCCACGGCTCGGAGGGCATCCTCAAGTACACCGAGGCCCAGACCGTCGCCCAGCAGCGGCTGATGCCGCTCGCGCCCTCCTTCGGCATGGACGACGAGAAGTACGCCGCGGTGATGAGCCTGTCCCTGAAGGCGATGAAGGCCCTGCGCCTGCGCTGACGCCCTTTCCTTTCACACCTTTTCGTACGAGGAGAGCCATGACCGCGGTACCCCCTACCCAAAATCCGGATCAGGCAGAGGGCGACGGGTACGACGACGCGTACGACTACGACGTCCTGGTCGTCGGCTCCGGCTTCGGCGGTTCGGTCACCGCCCTCCGGCTCACCGAGAAGGGCTACCGGGTCGGCGTCCTGGAGGCCGGGCGCCGCTTCACCCGCGCGACCCTGCCGAAGAACTCCTGGGACGTGAAGAACTTCCTGTGGGCCCCGGCCCTCGGGCTCTACGGCATCCAGCGCATCCACCTGCTGGGCAACGTGATGGTGCTGGCGGGCGCCGGCGTGGGCGGCGGCTCCCTCAACTACGCCAACACCCTCTACGTACCGCCCAAGCCGTTCTTCGACGACCCGCAGTGGAAGGACATCACCGACTGGCAGGACGAGCTGCGGCCGTACTACGACCAGGCGCAGCGGATGCTCGGCGTCCGGCTCAACCCGACGACGACCCCCTCGGACGTGCACCTCAAGGCGGCCGCGCAGGCGATGGGCATCGGCGACACCTTCCACATGGCGCCGGTCGGCGTCTTCTTCGGAGACGGTGACGATTCCGACGGTACGGCGAAGGCGAAGCCGGGTGCGGAGGTCGCCGACCCGTACTTCGGCGGCGCCGGCCCGGCCCGGCGTGCCTGCACCGAGTGCGGCGAGTGCATGACGGGCTGCCGCCACGGCGCCAAGAACACCCTCAACGAGAACTACCTGCACCTCGCCGAGAAGGCGGGCGCCACCGTCCACCCCATGACCACGGTCGTCACCGTCACCGAGGACTCACGGGGCGGGTACGCCGTGCGGACCCTCCCCACCGACAACCGGAAGAAGGGGAAGGGCCGGACCTTCCGCGCCCGCCGGGTGGTGATCGCGGCCGGCACGTACGGCACGCAGACCCTGCTGCACCGGATGAAGGACGGCGGGCTGCTGCCCCGGATCTCGCACCGGCTCGGCGAGCTCACCCGTACCAACTCCGAGGGCCTGGTCGGCGCGCAGACCACCGACCGGCGCTACCGCAAGAGGCACGGCAAGGAGAAGGCCGACTTCACCCGGGGCGTCGCCATCACCTCCTCGATCCACCCCGACGCGAACACCCACATCGAGCCGGTCCGGTACGGCAAGGGCTCCAACTCCATGGGCGGCCTCACCGTCCTCCAGGTGCCCTACGGCGCCCACCGGGTGCGCAACTGGTTCCTCAACCTGCTCAGGCACCCGACGCTCGCCGCCCGCTCGCTCTCGAACTGGCGCTGGTCGGAGCGGACCATCATCGGTCTGGTCATGCAGTCCCTCGACAACTCCCTCACGACCTACCGCAAGCCCGGCGGCCTCGGGAAGGGCCTCCTCACGGCCCGCCAGGGGCACGGGGCGCCGAATCCGGTCCAGATCGAGGAGGCGACCCGGGCCGCCACCCTCCTCGCCGAGGAGATCAACGGCTTCCCCGGCTCCAACGTCGGCGAGCTGATGGGCACCCCGCTCACCGCCCACTTCCTGGGGGGCTGCCCGATCGGCGCCGACGCCGGGTCCGGCGTCATCGACCCGTACCACCGGCTCTTCGGCCACCCCGGGATCTCCGTCGTCGACGGGGCGGCCGTCTCCGCCAACCTCGGCGTCAACCCGTCCCTGACGATCACGGCGCAGGCGGAGCGGGCGATGTCGTTCTGGCCGAACAAGGGCGAGGAGGACCCGCGGCCGCGGCAGGGCGAGGCGTACGTACGGCTGGCGGCGGTCGAGCCGAAGTCCCCGGCGGTCCCGGCCGACGCCTTCGGCGCCCTGCGGCTGCCGTTCCTGGGCATCCCGGCGGTCCCGCCGAAGAAGGAACCGTAGAGCCAGGCATGAGAAAAGGCGCTGCACCCCCCTCCGAGTGCAGCGCCTTTCCTGCTTTTGGTGATGCTGCATAGATGACCCGCGACCGACGGGATTGGTTGTAGCGGTTGCACAGGATCTTCGTGTGACGCGCGTCACGTCGGAGGTTCGGGGTGCGGGCGCGCGAGGAGGCGCACGGGGCGGCGCACGGGGCGGCGCACGGGGCGGCGCACGAGGAGGCGCACGAGGAGGCGCACAGGAAGGGCCCCGTGCCGCGATTCCGGTCGCGGTACGGGGCCCTTGGCGTCGGCACCGGGGGGTTGCGCCGAGCGGGAGAAACGGAGGAGGGGGACGGGAGGGGACGGGGTTCGGGGTTTCGTTCTGAGCCGGTTGCGGTCGGCCCCGGGCGTCCCCGGGGCCGACCGCCCTTTATGGGTGACCGGGCTGCTGTCCCCTGCTGCCCGGCCACACGCGCTGGTGCGAGGTCCCACGGCGTACCGGAGGTACGCCACACGCCCCAGCGAAGCCACGCGTGGATTCTTACGGGCCCGCCCCTGGCTGGCACGGACACCCGGACCAACGAAGCCGGGTCGCGGCCGGTCACGCGCCGTACGGGTGAGAGCGGCCCCGAACTCAGATCCGGGCCCTCGCCCACATGCGGGCCCTCGCCCACATGCGGGCCCTCGCCCACATGCGGGCCCTCGCCCACATGCGGGCCCTCGCCCACATGCGGGCCCTCGCTCAGATCCGGGCCCTAGCCCGCATGCGGCCCTCGCTCAGATGCGGCCCCGGCACAGCTCCAGCATGGTCATCGCGAGGGCCGTGCCGGGCTTGCCCAGCGCGTCACGGTAGTGACCGAGGACCTCCATCTCGCGGGCCAGGTTCACCCGGCGGCCGCCGGACGAGATCCGCGCCTCCTGGATGACGGCCGAGACGGCCATGCGTTCCTGGATGAGACCGATGATCCGGTCGTCCAGGGAGTCGACGCGGTCGCGGGCGTCACCGATCAGCGTCGCCGCCTCGTCGGTGCGGGCGCCGGTCTTCTCGGTCTGGGTCATCGCGGTCATGTGGGGCTCCTCGGGGTGTCGGGGTGCGGAACCCCGGGGCGACACGGCCCGGAAACGACAGAACGCCCCGGGCCTTGTCGGCCCGGGGCGCCTGGGAAGTCGCTTGTCAGTTGCTCAAGCAGCACGACCATGGCAGCCGGACGGGCCGGTGCCATAGGTAAAGACGAAGGTCGGGAGCTTGCGCATGGCGACAGTATGGACCCCGCCGCGGACGCCGGGCCAACCCGGGTTCGGATGGTGAGACGAAAAGTGCGACCGGCGCGCCGGTAGAATCGACAAATAGCACCCCCCTTCGGGGGACCCCACCTACCGCCGGAAGGCCGCCGTAGTGTCATCAGCGACCCCCGCTGCCGCGCCCGACGTCTCCAACCCGGACGTAGTCCTCGTTGTCGACTTCGGCGCCCAGTACGCCCAGCTCATTGCCCGCCGCGTCCGTGAGGCCCGGGTCTACAGCGAGATCGTCCCGTCCACCATGCCGGTGGCCGAGATGCTGGCCAAGAACCCGAAGGCGATCATCCTCTCCGGCGGCCCGTCCTCCGTGTACGCGGAAGGGGCCCCCCGCCTCGACCGCGCGATCTTCGAGGCGGGCGTCCCCGTCTTCGGTATGTGCTACGGCTTCCAGCTGATGGCGACGACCCTCGGTGGCACCGTCGACAACACCGGCGCCCGCGAGTACGGCCGTACCGAGCTGCACGTCTCCAAGGCCGGCTCGACCCTCTTCGAGGGCACCCCGGTCGAGCAGTCCGTGTGGATGTCGCACGGCGACGCCTGCTCCGCCGCCCCCGAGGGCTTCTCCGTCACCGCGTCCACGGACGTCGTGCCGGTCGCCGCCTTCGAGAACGACGAGAAGAAGCTGTACGGCGTCCAGTACCACCCCGAGGTGCTGCACTCCACGCACGGCCAGCAGATCCTGGAGCACTTCCTCTACCGCGGCGCCGGCATCGAGCCCAGCTGGACCACGGGCAACGTGATCGAGGAGCAGGTCGCGGCGATCCGCGCCCAGGTCGGCAACAAGCGCGCCGTCTGCGGCCTCTCCGGCGGCGTCGACTCCGCCGTGGCCGCCGCGCTCGTGCAGAAGGCCATCGGCTCGCAGCTCACCTGCGTGTACGTCGACCACGGCCTCATGCGCAAGGGCGAGACCGAGCAGGTCGAGAAGGACTTCGTCGCCTCCACCGGCGTCAACCTCAAGGTCGTCGACGCGCAGGAGCGCTTCCTCGCCGCCCTCGCCGGCGTCTCCGACCCCGAGACCAAGCGCAAGATCATCGGCCGTGAGTTCATCCGCGTCTTCGAGCAGGCGCAGGCCGAGATCGTCGCCGAGTCGGCGGGCACCGGCGAGGACGTCGCGTTCCTCGTCCAGGGCACGCTCTACCCGGACATCGTCGAGTCCGGCGGCGGCACCGGCACGGCCAACATCAAGTCCCACCACAACGTGGGCGGCCTCCCCGAGGACCTGGAGTTCGAGCTCGTCGAGCCGCTGCGCCAGCTCTTCAAGGACGAGGTCCGCATGGTCGGCCAGGAGCTCGGCCTGCCCGAGGAGATCGTCCAGCGCCAGCCCTTCCCCGGCCCCGGCCTCGGCATCCGCATCGTCGGCGAGGTCACCAAGGAGCGCCTGGATCTGCTGCGCGAGGCCGACGCCATCGCCCGCGAGGAGCTCACCGCGGCCGGCCTCGACCGCGAGATCTGGCAGTGCCCGGTCGTCCTGCTCGCCGACGTCCGCTCCGTGGGCGTCCAGGGCGACGGCCGCACCTACGGTCACCCGATCGTGCTGCGCCCCGTCTCCTCCGAGGACGCGATGACGGCCGACTGGTCGCGCCTGCCCTACGAGGTGCTCGCCAAGATCTCGACCCGCATCACGAACGAGGTCGCCGACGTGAACCGCGTCGTCCTCGACGTCACGAGCAAGCCCCCGGGCACCATCGAGTGGGAGTAGTCCCTCCCGCAGGTGTGTGAGGCCGCCGTCCCGGGCAACCGGGGCGGCGGCTTCGTCGTGTCCGGGCTCTGGTGAGTTGCCCGGCCGGGCGTTACCTTCCGGCGCATGAGCGTGATACCCGACCCCGTCCCCGTCGACCGGCTCCACTTCGCCCTGCCGCCCGTCCACGCGACGGCCGAGGAGGAACGCACCCACCGCAGACAACGGCTCGCGGGTGCGCTCCGGCTCTTCGGGCGGCTCGGATACGAGGAGGGCGTCTCGGGCCACATCAGCGCCCGCGACCCGGAGTTCCCCGACTGCTACTGGGTGAACCCCTTCGGGGCGCCCTTCGAGGACCTCTCCGCGAGCGACCTCGTCCTCGTCAACGGCGACGGGCAGGTCGTCCGCGGCGGCCGGCACGTGAACCAGGCGGCCTTCACCGTCCACGCCCAGGTCCACCGGTCCCGGCCCGACGTCGTCGCCGTCGCCCACACCCACTCCCTCCACGGGCGGGCGCTCGCCGCGCTCGGTGAACTCCTCGACCCGCTCACCCAGGAGGCGTGCGCCTTCTACCAGGACCACGCCCTCTACGACGCGTACACCGGCGTCACCGTCGACGCCGAGGAAGGCCACCGGATCGCCCTCGCCCTCGGCTCGTTCAAGGCGATCGTGCTGCGCAACCACGGGCTGCTCACCGTCGGCACCTCCGTCGACGCGGCGGCCTGGTGGTTCATCTCCATGGAACGCTGCGCCCAGGTCCAACTGGCCGCGCGGGCGGCCGGGAAGCCGGTGCCGATCGACCACCGGGACGCCGTCGCCACCCGCGAACAGCTGGGCAGCGACCTCGTCGGCTGGATCAACTACCAGCCGCTCTGGCGCAGGATCAGCCGAGCGGAGCCCGAACTCCTGTCGTAACACCATCGCTTCACCCTTCTGTACGTCAATGAGATGGCGCGGCAATCACTCTCCGGCGGGGCGCACACGGCACCTCCGGGAGCCGCCGGTACGACACAATTCCGTGGAATCAACGGCTGGTTGACCGTTCGGAACGCATCGGAGCGCACCGGGACGCAACGGAACGGGTCGTGAAGTGAGCTCGGGAAGTGAGCACCGTGGCGGTTCAAGAGGCGAGACAGTACGGCGAACACGCGACGGCCTGCGCCGGCTGCGCCCACTGCGGGAAGGCCGGCCACCGGCGCGCCGTCGCCGCCTTCCTCGCCCGGCGGGACGAGCTGGCCGCCGGCCACGGCGTCCCCGCGGCCGTCGCCCACTCGCCGGTCGCCGCCCGCCAGTGGGTCTCCGACGAACTGGCCCAGTCCGCCCGCGCCGTGGCCGTGCGCGGCCGCGAGGCCGGGGCGGCCTGGCTCGACCGCGTACGCAGCGGGGGCATCGGCGCCGTCTGGGGCGCCGTCCTCGCCCTGCTGCTCGGCCAGGCCCTCACCGCGATCGGCGACGGCTGGACCGGTGCCCGCACGGCCGGCCTGTGCACCGCCCTCGTCTTCGCCGTCCTGCTCAGCGCCGCCGCCCACACCCACCGGACACGCGGCGGACTCCTCGCCCCGCTGATCGGCGAGGACAACCGGCTCTCCACCACCCGGGCCGTCGCCGCCGCCTGGCTCCTCCTCCTCGGCTTCACGCTCCTCTTCCTGGCCTTCCTCCGGCCGGGCCCGGCCGCCTTCGGCCTGTCCCGGGGCGCCGGCCTGCTCACCGTCTTCGCCCTCGTGTCGACGGTCACCGTCACCGCCCGCCTCGTCGTCTCCGTCCGGATCGCGGCCGGCCGCCTCCAGAAGGTCCGCGCCGACCGTCCGCGCGCCGCCGACCTGCTCTGCGACGACAGCGGCCGGGCTGGCCTCGCCGACGTCCAGTACCTCCTCGTCTCCTGCGCCGTCCTGGCCCTGACGGCCGTCGGCCTCGCCCGCGACCCCGGCCGGCTCCCCGAGGTCCCCTGGTCGCTCGTGCTGCTCCTCGCCGTCTCGGCGGCCTGGCACCTCGCCACGAAGTGCACCGAGGGCGTCCGCCCCACGATCCACTCCGTCGTCCGCTCCCGGGAGGCGGGCGACCTCGACGCCCCGATCCGTACGGGCGACGACATCGAGATCCGCGGCTGTGGCTTCGTCCCGCCGGGCGCCGCCGCCCCCGACCCGCTGACCCGGCTGGTCGTGCGCATCGGCGCCGTCCACGCCCACGTCCCCCTGGTCCCGATCCCGGGCGGCTTCGCCAACCCGACGGACGCGACCCTCACCGTCCCCCTCCCGGCGGACGTGGAGCCGGGCCGGGTGGAGGTCTCGGTCGTGACGGCGGCGGGCGTCGAGACCAATCGGGTCACGATCGACGTCGCCGACTGAGCGTCCGGCCCTGTCCACGCATCCCTCGGTCGCAGGTCCGAGGAGAATCGTTCCGCGAACAGTCGTACGGGGCGTGGAGAGGTGACCGACGATGACGGGACGAGCGGACCGGACGAACGACACGACGGGCGACCCGGGCGGGACCGGCGGTCCGGGCGCTCCCGGCGGCCCGGGCGGAACCGGCCGCGCCCGGTGGGAGGCCGCCCTCGCCCGGTGGCAGGCCACCTTCGCCCGGTGGCAGGTCACCTTCGCCCGATGGAAGGCCGTCGCCTCCCGCTACGCCCTCCTTCCGCTGCGGCTCTTCCTCGGGATCACGTTCGTCTACGCCGCGCTCGACAAGCTCACCGACTCCGCCTTCTTCGCCGCCGAGGGCAGCGGCTCCATCGGCGAGACGATGCGCGCCGTGCGGGACAGCTCGGCGATCCCCGGCCTCGTCGATCTCGCCCTCAAGAACCCCGCCGGCTTCGGGTACGCCATCGCCTTCGGAGAGCTGTCCGTCGGGATCGGGACGCTGCTCGGTCTCTACGCCCGCGTGGCGGCGCTCGGCGGCGCGCTGATCTCGCTGAGTCTCTGGCTGACCGTGAGCTGGCAGGTGAGCCCGTACTACCTCGGCAACGACCTCGCCTATCTGATGGCCTGGCTTCCGCTGCTGCTGGCCGGGGCCTCCGAGCTGTCGGCGGACAGGTTCCTCGCGGATCGACGGCGCCGTATTCGATAGGCGACCCAGGTCACCAAGGCGGCCGTGCCCAGGCCGCCGCAGAGCACCGGGATCACCGCGTACCACGGGGTCGTCCAGGCTCCGGTGAGGTCGCCCGCGTACACGGCGGCCAGGGCGAGTGCGGTGAGGCCGACGAGCAGCCGGCCGGGGCGGAACTCATGAAGCAGCACGGGTGACCTCCACCTGTCCGATGCCGACCTCGAGCGAGAGGTCCAGCGTGCCTGCCGGGGCGGTCCCGGCCGGCGGGGCGATCGTGCGGGTCTCGACCTGGTCCGGGGCGATGTCGATGTCCTCCGCGGGCTGTCCGGGGAGCTGTAGATCGCCGAGCCCCACCTCGGCGTGGAGCTTCACGACCACGTCCTTCGGGACGACGACCTTGAGCTGTCCGGCGCCCACCTCGGCCCGGGTGGCGACGGTCGTGCCCGCGGGGACCGGCAGCGCCGACAGGTCGAGCAGGCCCGCACCGGTGCCCAGCTCGTAGTGGGGCTGCACCGCGGCCACGGAGGCCGGCTTCCACGTCTCGCGGACCCAGTCCGTGGTGATCCGGTCGGGCAGGGCGACCGCCCCGGCGAGCAGACAGGCCGTGAGGATGGTGAGGAAGACCGTCCCGAAGCCGGTGCGGCCGAGGAAGCTGCTGACGACGAGGCCCAGGCCGAGCACCGCGAGGGCGGCCACGAGACCCGTCGCCAGGCTCCTGCCCACCGGCTCGGACTCCCAGGTGAGGGCGGTGCCGAGGCCGGCCGCGAGCATCGCGAGCAGCTGGACGAGACCGGCGATGGAGAGCGGGCTCCGCCGGATGGAGGGAGCCGGCCGGCCGGCGCGGGAGGGATCCGGTCCCCACTGGCTTCCGGGCCTCGGCACCTCGCCGTCGACCTTGCCGTCCTCGTCGACGATGCCGTGCGGCCCCCAGAGGTAGCCGAGCGCCACCCTGCCCGTCGATCCGTCCTTGACGATCGGGCCCTTCCACCAGGACTGGTACTCGACGCGGGGCGGGGCCTTGGTCTCGGGAGGCGCCTCGGCGACCATCTGGGCGGCCGCCGTCTCGATCCGGCTCTCCGCCTCGCCGGCGACCGCCCGACGCCGCGACCAGACCGCCGCGCCGCACACCGCGAGCGACAGCAGCATCGTGAAGCCCAGCATCGACCCGCTGCGCAGCATCGACAGGAAGACCCCGCAGCCGATCAGCGCCATGAATATGGCCGACAGGGCGGCGCCGGTGACCCGGCCGGTCAGCAGCCTGCGTCCCTCGTTCTCCTCCTCGCCCGCGAGCGGAACGAGCAGCCACGCGAAGCCGTAGAAGATCAGGCCGACCCCGCCGGTCACGGACAGCACACCGACCGTGATCCGGAAGATCACCGGGTCGAGGTCGAAGTGCCGGCCGAGGCCGGCGCAGACTCCGCCCACGAGCTTGCCGCTCCGCGAGCGCTGCAGAGGCGGGGACGCGTCGGCCTCCGCCGGCGGCGGGGCCTCGTGGGTCGAAGGCTTCGAACTCGTCATGCGTCCATGGTGACGGCCCGTGAACCGGAGCGGCACCGGGACCGACCCTGGCCCGACCCTGATATTCGGAGGGGTGTCGCCCCTGAGGCGTTACCAGGGCCGATATCAGGGCCGACCCTGATGTCCGGCGCGGGCCGAACGTGTGACGATCGGTGCATGTCCGCAGCCGCTCGTGTCACCGAGACCGACGAACCACCCGTGCGCAGGCTCTACCGGAGCGCCGACGGGCGGTGGCTCGGCGGTGTCGCACGCGGCCTCGCGGGACACCTCGGACTCCCGGTCGTCTGGGTGCGCGCGCTGTTCGCGGTGCTCGCCCTCACCGACGGGCTCGGAGCCCTGCTCTACGCGGTCTTCTGGATCGTCGTCCCGCTCGGCGTCGGCGGCCGGGCCGCTCCCCGCCCCGTCTTCGAGATCACCCCGGACGGCCGCCGCCGGCTGCGCAAGCCCGACCGCGGACAGGTCTTCGCCCTGATCGCGCTCGCGATAGGCGGCGCGATCCTCGTCGGGAACATCAGCATCGACAACGAGTACGGACGGTATGTCTGGCCCATCCTCCTCATCTGCGTCGGTGTCGTCCTCGTCTGGCGCCAGGCGGACAACGCCCGCCGGGCCAGCTGGACCGAGGCCGGCCGGCACAGACGGACCCTCCAGCTCGCCCGCGGTCTCGTCGGCGTCGCCCTCGTCGGCACCGGCCTCGCGGTCTTCGTGGTGGTCCGCGGCTCGGTCGCCCAGCTCGGCACGGCCTTCACCGCCGCCGTCGCGGTTCTCACCGGGATAGCCCTGCTCGCGGGCCCCTGGCTGGTCCGGATGTCGCAGGACCTCACGGAGGAGCGGACCATGCGCATCCGCGCGCAGGAACGCGCCGAGGTCGCGGCCCACGTCCACGACTCGGTGCTCCACACCCTCACGCTGATCCAGCGCAACGCCGACGACGCGGGGGAGGTGCGTCGGCTGGCCCGCGCACAGGAGCGGGAGCTGCGGAACTGGCTCTACAAGCCCGAGGGCACCGGCCGGGACGAGGAGGAGCCCGCGACCCTCGCGGAGGCGGTGAAGAAGGCCGCGGCGGAGGTCGAGGACAAGCACGGAGTCCCGTTGGAGGTGGTCGTCGTCGGCGACTGCCCGCTCGACGAGAAACTGACCGCACAGATGCAGGCCGCGCGCGAGGCGATGGTGAACGCCGCCAAGTACGGTGGCGAGGGCGGGGCGGTGCAGGTTTTCGCCGAGGTGGAGGGCCGCATGGTCTTCGTCTCGGTGCGGGACCGCGGTCCGGGCTTCGACTTGGACGCGGTACCCGAGGATCGGATGGGCGTACGAGAATCGATCATCGGCCGTATGCAGCGCAACGGCGGTTCGGCCCGGTTGCGGTCCGTGCCGGGCGGGGGCACCGAAGTGGAGCTTGAGATGGAGAGGGCGGACGGATGAGCGACGAGACCGGGGCAGCGACCGGGACCGAGGCGGGGGCGACGACGCCGGGTACGGAACGCCGGGTGCGGGTCGTGCTCGTCGACGACCACCGCATGTTCCGTACGGGCGTGCAGGCGGAGATCGGCCGGACCGAGGTGACCGGGGTCGAGGTGGTGGGCGAGGCCGCCGACGTCGACCAGGCGGTCACGGTCATCACCGCGACCCGGCCCGAGGTGGTCCTCCTCGACGTGCACCTGCCGGGCGGTGGCGGCGTCGAGGTGTTGCGCCGCTGCGCGAGCCTGATGGTGGCCTCCGAGGATCCGGTCCGTTTTCTGGCGCTGTCCGTCTCGGACGCGGCCGAGGACGTGATCGGGGTGATCCGGGGCGGTGCCCGCGGCTACGTGACGAAGACGATCACCGGTACCGACCTGGTCGACTCGATCTTCCGTGTCCAGGAAGGTGACGCCGTGTTCTCCCCCCGCCTGGCCGGGTTCGTCCTCGACGCCTTCGCCTCGACGGACGCGCCGCCCGTGGACGAGGACCTGGACCGGCTCACGCAGCGGGAGCGCGAGGTGCTGCGGCTGATCGCCCGTGGCTACGCGTACAAGGAGATCGCCAAGCAGCTCTACATCTCGGTGAAGACGGTCGAGTCGCACGTCTCGGCGGTGCTGCGGAAGCTCCAGCTCTCCAACCGCCACGAGCTGACCCGCTGGGCCACCGCCCGCCGCCTGGTCTGAGCGACTCCTACCCGGGTCACCTCACCCGGGTCACCTCACCCGGGTCACCTCACCCCGGTCATCCCACCCGGGTCGCTCCGGCGAAGGGCATCTCGTCGATCGGGGCCACCCGCACCGGGGCGCCGGGGCGGGGGGCGTGGATCATCTGGCCGCCGCCGATGTAGAGCCCGACATGGCTGATCCCCGAGTAGAAGAAGACCAGGTCACCGGGGGCGAGCTGGGAGCGGGAGACGCGCTGTCCGGCGTTGATCTGGGTGTACGTGGTGCGCGGCAGGGAGACGCCGGCCGCGCGCCAGGCCGCCTGGGTGAGCCCGGAGCAGTCGTACGCGGACGGACCCGTCGCGCCCCACACGTACGGCTTGCCGAGCTGCGCGCGGGCGAAGGAGACGGCCTCGGCGGCCCGGGTGTTCGGAGCGGTCACGGGGCCGCGCTCGCCGCCCGTGGAGCGATCGGCGCGCGTCGCCGCAGAGGCGGTTCCGGCGCCCGTGGCCGTACCGCCATCCGTACGCGTGCCGCCGCTCGTGCCGCCGCCCTCCGGGGCGCGGACGCTGTCCCGGGCCGCGACGGCGGCGTCGTACCGGGCGCGCTCCTCCGCGGTCAGCCGGGCGAGCAGGGTCCGGGCCGCCGCCAGCTTGCCGAGGACGACGGCCTTCTGGCGCCGCAGCTCCTCCTCGTGCCCGCGCAGCGCGGTCAGCCGTCCCGCGGACTCGTCGCGCAGCTGCCGGAGCGCGCCGAGCTCGCGCCGCACGGCGGTGACGGCCGCCGCCTGCCGGTCCGCGGCCTTCTCCGCGAGCGCGGCCCGCTCCAGGTACTCGTCGGGGTCGGACGTGAGGGCGAGCTGCACGGCCGGGTCGAGGCCGCCGGAGCGGTACTGCGCGGTGGCCATGGCCCCGAGCCCGTCCCGGGCGGTGTTGAGCCGCTCGGCCCTGCGGGCGGCCTCGTCGCGCAGCCGGTCGAACGCCGAGCGGGACGCGTCGGCCCGCTCCTTCGCCCCGTTGTACTTCTCCGTCGCGACCTCGGCCTCGTGGTAGAGCCGGTCGACCTTCGCCTTGACCTGGGCGGTGGTGAGCCGGGGGTCCGCGTGCCCGGACCCCTCGAAGAGCGTCGCGGTCGCCGCGGAGGCGAGGGCGAGGGTGGCGGCGGTGCGGACCGCCGGACCACCGAGCGGGGACTGCCTGGGTTTTCGGTGCGCTGCCACGAGGGCGGGTCACATCCTCTTCCCTGCGGGGGAACGGTGCCCGCCGGGCCGACGGCGGGCCGCACAGGGGAGACGGACCGCCGCCGGGTTTTCCTGGCGGGGATGACCGGCAGCCGCCGGGCGACCGGCGGTGGTGGGAGCCGGCCACCTGCTGGAGGACGCTAAACCTCGGGGTCACGCCCCGGCAGTGACTTGACCGCTATTGGCGTCAGCTGATGGACATGGACCGATCTTTTTCGTCCGAGGTGACGGGCCGGGAGACATTGCGGCAGACGACCGACCGAAGCACCGGAGGCAGTGGACCCGGCCGGAGAGCGGTGCTAAGGCCCCGGTTAGGCTCCGCCCATGGACGTACTCATCAATGTCTTCGTCGCCCTGCACATCATCGGTATCGCCTCCCTCCTGGGCGGATTCCTCACCCAGATGAAGGCGATGGGCGCCGGTACGGCCCGCTTCACCCCGGCGATGCTGCACGGTGCGCTGGTCATGCTGATCACGGGCGTCGCGCTCGTCGGCCTCAACCAGGCCGACGACCAGACCGTGAACAACATCAAGATCGGCATCAAGCTGGCCGTGCTCGTCGTCGTCCTCGGACTCGTCTACGTCAAGCGCGACGAGGAGAAGGTCGACAAGGGCCTCTTCGCCGCCGTCGGCGCCCTCACCACGGCGAACATCTTCATCGCCACCCTCTGGGTGTGACCCGTTTCTCGGGAGCGTGACGAAGGCCGTCCCGAAGGCGGACACGGATGTCGGTGGGGCGTCCTAGACTCGTGAGGCGATGAGCAGCCTCTTTGACGACAGCTTCCTGGCCGGCCTCCAGAACTCCTCGGCGGAGGCCCCGCCCCCGCCCGAGGACCACGAGCACGGCGCCCCGGCCCCGGAGGAGGTCCCGCACGACCTCTTCGGGGAGCACTTCGACGCGCCCCCGCCGCGGGACGCGTACTACCGCGACGGCGCGGCGCGCCCCGTCGTGGACCCCGCGGCGCTCCTGGACGGGCTGAACGAAGAGCAGCGCGCCGCCGTCGTCCACAACGACACCCCGCTGCTCATCGTCGCCGGAGCCGGCTCCGGCAAGACCCGGGTGCTGACCCACCGCATCGCCCACCTCCTGGGCACGCGGCACGTCCACCCCGGCCAGATACTGGCGATCACCTTCACCAACAAGGCCGCCGGCGAGATGAAGGAGCGCGTCGAGCAGCTCGTCGGCCCGCGCGCCAACGCCATGTGGGTCATGACCTTCCACAGCGCGTGCGTGCGCATCCTGCGCCGCGAGTCGAAGCGGCTCGGCTTCACCTCCTCCTTCTCGATCTACGACGCCGCCGACTCCAAGCGGCTGATGTCGCTGGTCTGCCGCGACCTGGACCTCGACCCGAAGAAGTTCCCGCCGAAGTCGTTCAGCGCCAAGATCTCGAACCTCAAGAACGAGCTGATCGACGAGGAGTCCTTCGCCGACCAGGCGGTCGACGGCTTCGAGAAGACGCTCGCCGAGGCGTACCGGATGTACCAGGCGCGGCTGCGCGAGGCCAACGCCCTGGACTTCGACGACATCATCATGACGACGGTCCATCTGCTCCAGGCGTTCCCCGACGTCGCCGAGCACTACCGCCGCCGCTTCCGCCACGTCCTCGTCGACGAGTACCAGGACACCAACCACGCCCAGTACACCCTCGTACGGGAGCTCGTCGGCACGGGCTACGAGGACCTCGGCCCGGCCGAGCTGTGCGTCGTCGGCGACGCCGACCAGTCGATCTACGCCTTCCGCGGCGCGACCATCCGCAACATCCTCCAGTTCGAGGAGGACTACCCGGACGCGACGACGATCCTCCTGGAGCAGAACTACCGCTCCACGCAGACGATCCTCTCCGCGGCGAACGCGGTCATCGAGCGCAACGAGTCCCGCCGCCCCAAGAACCTGTGGACGAACGCGGGCGCGGGCGCGCAGATCACCGGCTACGTCGCCGACACCGAGCACGACGAGGCGCAGTTCGTCGCCGACGAGATCGACCGGCTCACGGACACCGGCGCGGCCAAGGCGGGCGACGTCGCCGTCTTCTACCGGACCAACGCCCAGTCCCGTGTCTTCGAAGAGATCTTCATCCGCGTCGGCCTGCCCTACAAGGTCGTCGGCGGCGTGCGCTTCTACGAGCGCAAGGAGGTCCGGGACGTCCTCGCGTACCTCCGCGTCCTCGCCAACCCCGAGGACAACGTCCCGCTGCGCCGCATCCTCAACGTGCCCAAGCGGGGCATCGGCGAGCGCGCCGAGGCGATGATCGACGCCCTCTCCCTGCGGGAGAAGATCACCTTCCCGCAGGCCCTGAAGCGGGTCGACGAGGCGTACGGCATGGCCGCCCGCTCGGCGAACGCCGTGAAGCGCTTCAACGCGCTGATGGACGAGCTGCGCACCGTCGTCGAGTCGGGCGCCGGCCCCGCCGTCGTCCTGGAGGCCGTCCTGGAGCGCACGGGCTACCTGGCCGAGCTCCAGGCCTCGACCGACCCGCAGGACGAGACCCGTGTCGAGAACCTCCAGGAACTCGCCGCCGTCGCCCTCGAGTTCGAGCAGGAGCGCGGCGAGGAGCCCGCGACCCTCGCCGAGTTCCTGGAGAAGGTCGCCCTCGTCGCCGACTCCGACCAGATCCCGGACGAGGATGAGGAGGGCAGGGGCGTCATCACGCTGATGACGCTGCACACCGCCAAGGGCCTCGAGTTCCCGGTGGTGTTCCTCACCGGCATGGAGGACGGCGTCTTCCCGCACATGCGCGCCCTCGGGCAGGCGAAGGAGCTGGAGGAGGAGCGGCGCCTCGCGTACGTCGGCATCACGCGCGCCCGCGAGCGCCTCTACCTCACCCGCTCGTCGATGCGCAGCGCCTGGGGCCAGCCCTCGTACAACCCGGCCTCGCGTTTCCTGGAGGAGATCCCGCCCACGTACCTGGAGTGGAAGCGGACCGGTCCGATGGCGAAGCCCGCCGGGCCGATCTCGGGCATCACCTCCTCGCTCTCCTCCTCCCGCGCGCGCTCCGGCCCCTCGGGCTTCGCCACCCGGCGCTCCGGCGAGAAGCCGGTGATCTCCCTCCAGATCGGCGACCGCGTCACGCACGACCAGTTCGGTCTGGGCACGGTGACGGCGGTGACGGGGGTCGGCGCGGACGCCCAGGCGACGATCGACTTCGGCGACGAGAAGCCGAAGCGGCTGCTCCTGCGGTACGCGCCGGTCGAGAAGCTGTAGCGGGTGCGGACGCGAGAGGGCCCCGGCTTCGGCCGGGGCCCTCTCGCGTCAGCGGGTGAAGGTCAGCTCGTCGGGTCGAGACCGTGGCTGCGCAGCCAGGCCAGCGGATCGATGGCGTAACCGCCGCCCGGCCGGACCTCGAAGTGGAGGTGCGGGCCGGTGGAGTTGCCGGTGTCGCCGGAGTACGCGATGACGTCGCCTGCCTTGACCTGGCCGTACCGGATCTTGGCGCTGCTGAGGTGGCAGTACCAGGTCTCGGTGCCGTCGGGGGCGGTCACGATCACCATATTGCCGTAGGCGCTGTTCAGCTGGGTGCGGACGGTGCCGTCCGTGGCGGCCATCACGGGGGTGCCGGTCTGCACGGGGAAGTCGATGCCGGTGTGCACGGACATCCAGTTGACGCCGGACTGGCCGAAGCGCGCGCTGAGCCGGTGGAGCTCCACCGGCAGCATGTACTTGGGGCGCAGCGCCTCCTTGCGAGCCGCTTCCTCCTCGCGCTTCTTCTTGTCGGCCGCCTGGCGGGCCTTGAGGTCGATGCGCTCCTGGGTGCGGCTCGCGCGGTCGCCGAAGTCGCGGGCGTCCTCGCTGAGCGCGGCGAGCTGGGTGTCGAGGGCGCTGTTGGCGGCGACCTGCTTGACGGAGCCGGGGTCGGCCGCGGCGAGGGCGGTGGTGTTGTCCTTCTTGCCGCCGTCGGTGGTGGGGTTGGTGAGCCCGCTGACGGAGGCGGCGGCGATGCCGGCGACGCCCATGACGCAGGCGGAGGGGACGGCGACGGTCAGCAGGGCGGACCGTTTGGCGGGCGTACGGCGGCGGCCGCGGCTGCTGCCCGAGCCGCGGCGCACGGGGCGGCCCGCGAGTGGGGTCTCCGTACGGAGCTCGGCGGCGGGCGCGTCGGCGGGTTCGGCGACGGGCTCGTCGTAGGCGAAGTCCTCGGCGGCGTCGCGGACGGCGTCGTGGACGGTGTCGCCGTGGCCGGTGTCGACGTGGGCGGTGGCCTCGCCGGCGTCCACGAGGTCGTCGGCGTAGGCGTACTCGGCCTGGGCTTCCGGCTCATGGGCGAGGTCGAACGCGAACTCGGCGGTGTGTTCCGCCTGCGGGGTGTACTGCTGGGGGACGTGCGGCTCGGCCTCGGGGGCCGCCTGGTTCCAGGCGGTGGCGTCGTAGGCGCCGGTCTCGGTCGCGAAGGCGGGGGCCGCCCACTGGCCGGTGGCGTCGTAGGCCTCGTAGCCGTACGTCCCCTGCGCGACGTACGCGCCGGCGTGGACCGTCTCGTACTGGCCCGTCTGCTGGGCGTCGGTCCAGGCGGAGGCGTCCCACTGACCGGTGGTGTCGTACTGGCCGGTGGTGTCGTACTGCTGCCCGGCGGTGTCGTACGGGGTGTGCGGGGCGGCGCTGCCGTACTGGTCGGCGGCCTGCCACTGGCCCGTGGTGTCCCACTGGCCCGTGGTGTCGTGCTGCTGCTGACCTGTGGTGTCGTACTGGCCGGTCATCCCGTACTGGCCGAAGTCCCACTGCCCGCTGTGGTCGGCCTGACCCGCGGGGTAGGCGCCGAACAGCGGGTCGACGGCGAAACTGCCTGTGGTGTGGGCGTCGTTTCCGACGTACCCGGCGTGGGGGTGCTGGTCGTTCACCAACGTCTCTCTCGCCTCGGCAGCAGGACCATTCCGGGGCGGGCCCGATGAGGGGTGCCCCGGGGAAAGCAGTGGCGCGACTGTACCCGGCGGTATGCGCAACCGACAATCTTCGGAAGGGTTTGGGCCAGCAGGAAACGGGCAATCGGCCGTGTTTCGCCAGCTCAGGGAGAGAGCTTTGGCCTTGTGTTCGAGGAACGTTCGAAGAACGGGGTGTGGCGAGGCGACGTCAGGCGACGGAGGCGGCGCCCGCCTCTCCTTCGTGAGCGCCCGGAGCCACCGGGCCACCGGCGTCCAGGGCGCCGAGCACCCCGGCGGCCACCGTCGGGTGGACGGGCAGCGCGAGATGGCCGATGCCGCTGACGTGGACGTTGTGCACGAGGAGATCGGGATGGTCGAGGCGCGCGGTCTCGACCGGCACCATCACCTGGTCGAGATCGCTCCAGAAACTGACGAACCGCGTACGGCAACCGGGCGCCGGGCCGGCCAGCTCCCGCAGGACCCCCGAACCGGGGCGCATCTGCCGTACCAGTGGATGCGCGTCGGCGAGCGGGGCCACGGTGGTGCCGGAGTGCGGGGTGCCGAGCATGACCAGGGTGCGTACCCGGGTGTCACCGCCGAGGCACTGGACGTAATAGCGGGCGATGAGCCCGCCCAGGCTGTGTCCGACGATGTCGACCTCGGCGTGTCCCGTGCGGGCGCGGATCTCCTCCACCCGCCGCCCGAGCAGCTCGGCGGCGCTCCGCAGGTCGCAGGTGAGCGGCGAGTAGTTGAGCGACTCGACGCAGTCACGGCCATGCCTGGTGAGGGCGCGGCGCAGCAGGACGAAGACGGAGCGGTTGTCGACGAAGCCGTGCAGCAGGACGACCGGGCGCATGCCCGGGGTGATCGTCGCGCGCGGATCGGTGGCGGGATCAGCGGCGGGATCGCTCGTGGGAGTGGTGGGGGAGAGGCGCTCGGCCACGATCCCGGAGGGGTAGAGGACGAGATGCCCGGTGAGGATCGCGAGCTCCAAGGCGGTGGCCTTCATCAGGGCGGTGACCTTGGAGAGCTCCATCGCCGACCTCCCGAGCGGCACGCGGGGCCGGACGATACGGAGGTACGCCGTATCCCCGCGCCGCACGGACGGCGGCACGGAGGTACGGCGACCTCGTCGCGGCTCCCTTGCGACCGGGCCCCGCTTGCGGCTGGTGGGCCCAGGAAGAGGGCCCGAAGCGGGGAACGGCGCAGAGCGAACATGTCCCACGTGTGATTTCCCCCTCGCTCGCCACCGTGAAACGGCCGCTTGCGGGATGCTGGCGATAACGTTCGTTCACCTCCCCGGCAATCAAGCGCGGGGGTCGCATGTGGAGGCAGTGATGGGTGTGACCGGTCCGATCCGCGTGGTGGTCGCCAAGCCGGGTCTCGACGGCCACGATCGCGGGGCCAAGGTGATCGCGCGGGCGCTGCGCGACGCCGGTATGGAGGTCATTTACACCGGTCTCCACCAGACGCCCGAGCAGATCGTCGACACCGCGATCCAGGAGGACGCCGACGCGATCGGTCTCTCCATCCTCTCGGGCGCGCACAACACGCTCTTCGTGAAGGTCCTGGAGCTCCTGAAGGACCGTGACGCGGAGGACATCAAGGTCTTCGGCGGCGGCATCATCCCGGACGCGGACATCGCACCGCTGAAGGAGAAGGGCGTGGCGGAGATCTTCACGCCGGGCGCGACGACCGCGTCCATCGTCGACTGGGTGAACGCGAACGTCCGCGTGGCGGCCTGACCGGTCTGACCGGCCAGACGTTCCCGCGTGCCTCGCTTGCCAGGGCCCTCCCTTCGGGGAGGGCCCTTCGCCGTGGTTGCCGCCTCTTCAGGCAGCGGATGGGGTGAGCTCGGCGCGCATCGCCGCGCGAAGCCGGAGCGTGGAGACCAGCCGCTGGAACGCCTCGGACCAGTAACCGCCCGCGCCGGGCGCGGTGTCCTCCTCCTCTTCGTCGGGCAGCGCGGTCAGGGAGTCCAGATGCCGCGCCGCCTCCGGCGCGAGACAGCGTTCCGCGAGGCCCATCACCCCGCTGAAACTCCACGGGTAGCTGCCCGCGTCCCGGGCGATGTCGAGAGCGTCGATCACGGCGGCGCCCAGCGGCTCGGCCCAGGGCACGGCGCACACGCCGAGCAGTTGGAACGCCTCCGACAGGCCGTGGGCGGCGACGAAGGAGGCGACCCAGCGCGCCCGTTCGTCCGCGGGGAGCGTCGCCAGGAGCTGTGCCCGCTCGGCCAGCGACGAGGTCCCGGGGCCCGTCGCGGGCGGGATCGCGGGGGAGCCGAGCAGCGCGCGCGACCAGGACGCGTCCCGCTGCCGTACGGCCGCCCGGCACCAGGCGGCGTGCAGCTCGCCCTGCCAGTCGTCGGCGACCGGCAGCGCCACGACCTCCTCCGGGGTCCGGCCGCCGAAGCGGACGGGCCAGCAGGCGAGGGGGGCGGCCTCGACGAGCTGGCCCAGCCACCAGGAGCGCTCGCCCCGTCCCGTCGGCGGGTTCGGCACGACACCGTCGCGCTGCATCGCCGCGTCGCACTCGTGCGGGGCCTCGACGGAGATCGTGGGCACCTCCGCCGTCCGGTCGAGGCCGACGCAGGTGGCGGCCCGGCCGGCCATCCGGCCCGCGAACGCCGAGGCGGGCAGGGCGGAGAGCAGCTCGGCGGCGGTGGCGCGGACGTTGCGGCTGCGGTCGGCGAGGGCCGCCTCCAGGAACTCCTCGTCCGCGTCGGAGAGTCCGGTACGCAGCGAGTCCAGGAACATCAGCCGGTCCTCCGCCCGCTCGGCGGTCCAGGCGGACGCCAGCAGGGCGAGACCGGCCGCCGGCTCCCAGGTCCGTACGGCGGCGAGCAGTGCGACCCGCTCGGCGAACAGGCCCTCGTCCCACAGGACCCTGACGCCCTCGGTGTCCTCGGGTGACGGGAGCCGGCCGGCCGCACCCGTACCCCGCAGCGCGAACCGCCACTCGGGATTGAGGCCCGCCAGCCACAGGCCGCGCGGTCCGGTGAGCCGGAGGGCCTGGGGCCGCAGGTCGGTGCGGGCCCTGGCCGCGTCGAGAAGGGCGGGCAGAGCGGCGGGCGGGGCCTTGTACCCGCGCTCGTTGGCGAGGGCCAGCCACTGGGGCAGCAGTTCGGCGAGGTCGGGGGCGGCCCCACGCCGCCCGGCGGCGGGCGACGGCGCGGCCCGCCCGGCGAGGAGCTGGTCGAGCCGTCTCCGGGCAGCCTCGGGCAGCGACCGGCGCGGGTCCTCCGGCGCGGGGTCGGGCGGTGACGCGGCGGGCCCGGGGCGCAGCCCCGCCCTGCGCCGTACGGTGTGCAGCGCGGCGGCGTCGAGCAGCGCACCCGGCAGGTCGGCGCCGGCCAGACCCGGGCCCGTCAGACCTGGCCCCGTGGCGCCTGGCCCCGTGGCGCCTGGCTCCGTGACGCCCGGGCCTGTCCCGCCCGGCCCCGTGACGCCCGGGCCTGTCACGCCCGGGCCCGTCACGCCCGGCCCCGTGACGCCCGGCCCCGTGACGCCCGGGCCCGTGGCGCCCGGCTCCGTAACGCCGGGGCCCGTGACGCCGGGGCCCGTGACGCCCGGGCCCGTCACACCACGCCCCGTCACACCCGCGCCCGCTGCCCCCGCGAGGACCGAGGGCGGTCGTCGGTCCGTGCCCAGGAGCGCGGAGGTGACGAGCTCCTCCCAGACGCGGGCGCTGTCGTCACCGGCGCCGTCGGGGCCCGCGGCGTACGGGGCGGATGTGGTCGCGCGCGTGTTCATCGGAGTCCTCCGTGCGGTCGGGGGAGGTGGCGGGCCGTCATACGAGGGGGACCGTCTCGGCCGGTGCCTCCGGCGACCAGGCGGCGAGCGGGGTGAATCCCCGGTGGCCGCACTCGCCGAAGACGGTCACGGGAGCGCCGCCGGAGAGGGCGACGAGGCGCCAGAGTCCTGGCCGGTTCTGGGCGGCGGGCGTCAGCGGCAGGGCCTCGCGGCCGTCCGCGTCGGCGAGCTGCCAGCCGTACTCCGCCCGCGCCGGGACGACCTGGCGCAGTGTCACGGGCCAGGAGTCCAGCCACGGGTCCTCGCGCAGCGCGCGCCCGTACGCGTCGAGGGCCTCGCCCACCGGCCCGCCCGGCGGCGGGGAGACGGGGGTGTCGACCGGGACGAAGTGCTCGCCCGGCTCCGCGCGCAGCCGGCCGGTGCCCGTGTGCGGGGTCAGCTCGCCGTCGAGGAGCGCGCCCACCGGGAGCGCGAGGCCGGGGGCCCGGCCGGCCGCGCCGAAGGAGAGGAGGAACGCCGTCCGTCCGGTCGTGGTGCCGTGCAGCCAGACGCGCCGGGTGGTCAGCCGGGCGTCGGCCGTGTCGTACTGCGCGAGGACGAGCCAGTGGTCGCGCACCGGGACGCCGTCGGCCGGGGCGGTGAGGCCGACCCGGGTCCGCACGGTCCTGGCGAAGTCGTCGGGCAGCCGGTCGGCGGCGAGCCAGGCCCGGTCGAGGAGGTGGGTCAGCGCGCACTCCTCCAGGAGGCGCACTGGCCAGCCGGGTCCCGAACCCGGTATCGCGCCCAGCTCCCTGACCCGGCCCGCGAGCCCCGGAGCCTGGGCGTCGACCATGCGGGCCGCGGTCTCCTCCCACAGGCCGTACCCGGTCTGCTCGGCCGTGGCCAGGCCGCCGCGCATCAGGTCGGCGAGCCGCTGCTCCAACTCCCGCGCGCCCGCGGTGATCCGGGCCGCCCTGCGCTCGGCCCTGCGGCGCGCGGCCGCGGGATCCGCCGTGGCCTTGGAGGCGCCGGTCCCGGCCGGCCGGGCCGAGCTCCCGGCGCCGGCCCGGCGCTTCGCGAGCCACGGCACCGCCCACTCCGGCGGGGCGCCGTCCGCCACCGCCGTACCGTCGGACGCCTGGAGCAGCAGCAGTCCCAGCGCGTGCTTGCACGGGAACTTCCGGCTGGGGCAACCACATGCGTACGCGGGGCCCGTGAGGTCGACGACCGTCTCGTACGACCGGCCGCCGCTGCCCCCGCACACGCCCCAGACGGCTCCCTCGCCGCGGCCCGTGCCCGACCACGACCCGGCCGTGCCCAGCGTGCTCCCCGCTGTGCGTGAGACGTCGTCAGGAGCCAGTGCCAGCACCTGATCAGCCGTCCAGCGCACCCCCATGGCATTCATGTCATCGACCGTAGACGCCGCCACTGACAACGCCCCTGGCCTCCGGGAAGGGATTTGACTTTACTCTTTCTTTAAGATTCTCTGCGCGTGACCGAAGACCAGCACCACCCGTCCAGGGGGACCCCCTCATGAAGCGCACCATCCGTACCGCCGTCTCGGCCCTCGCCGTCGCCGGGCTAGCCCTCGGCCTCGGGGCCTGCTCGGAGGTCGCGGAGAAGGCCGCCGACCAGGTCGACAAGTCCGTCACCGAGTCCTACGAGGTCACGTACGAGGTCAGCGGCAAGAGCATCGAGTCCATCGAGTTCCACGCCGGTGACGGCAGCGCCATGGCGCCGAAGGTCGAGTCGGAGAAGAAGCCGGCCGTGCCGTGGAAGAAGACCGTGAAGCTGCACGGCATCATGCCGCCGGCCGTCATGCCGGTCTCGCTCGACCCCGCGAGCCTCACCTGCAAGGTCGTCTACGGGGGCAAGGTCCTCAAGGAGGCCAAGGGCGAGCAGGCGATGGCGGGCGGCTGTGTCGCCGTCTCCCCGATCGTGGGCTGACCCTCCCTCACCCCGCCCTCCCGGAAGGGCCCCTGACCAGCGGTGACCGCCGATTGTCAGTGGGATGGTGCACGGTGGATCGCACAACAGGTCGAGCGATCTGGAGGGGGATCCATGACCGTGTCCGAAACTGTCGCGCAGCCCGGTTCCGGTGTCGAGACGGACACCGGACCGGGCCTGCCCGAGGCCACCACCGAGGCCCTGAGGCCGCACGCCGAGCACGCCTTCGCCGACGAACTCACCGCACTCGCCGCCGCCGACGACCGGCCGCGGCCCGCCCGCTGGCGCCTCTCGCCCTGGGCCGTCGCCACCTATCTCCTCGGCGGCACGCTCCCCGACGGGACGGTGATCACGCCCAAGTACGTCGGACCGCGCCGCATCGTCGAGGTCGCCGTCACCACGCTCGCCACCGACCGGGCGCTCCTGCTGCTCGGCGTGCCCGGCACCGCGAAGACCTGGGTCTCCGAGCACCTGGCCGCCGCCGTCAGCGGTGACTCCACACTCCTCGTCCAGGGCACCGCGGGCACGCCCGAGGAAGCCGTCCGGTACGGCTGGAACTACGCGCGGCTCCTCGCCCACGGCCCCAGCCGCGACGCAGTCGTGCCGAGCCCCGTGATGCGGGCGATGGCGCGGGGCATGACCGCCCGCGTCGAGGAGCTCACCCGCATCCCCGCCGACGTGCAGGACAGCCTCATCACGATCCTGTCCGAGAAGACCCTCCCGGTCCCGGAGCTCGGCGAGGAGGTGCAGGCCGTCCCCGGCTTCAACCTCATCGCCACGGCCAACGACCGCGACCGGGGCGTCAACGAACTCTCCAGCGCGCTGCGCCGCCGCTTCAACACCGTCGTGCTGCCGCTGCCCGCGACACCCGAGGCCGAGGTCGACATCGTCGCCCGGCGCGTCGAGCAGATCGGACGCTCCCTCGCACTGCCGGACGTGCCGACCGGGGCGGCCGAGATCCGCCGCGTCGTCACCGTCTTCCGCGAGCTGCGGGACGGAGTCACCACCGACGGGCGGACGAAGGTCAAGTCCCCCTCGGGGACGCTCTCCACGGCCGAGGCCATCTCCGTCGTCACGGGCGGCCTCGCGCTCGCCGCCCACTTCGGCGACGGCGTCCTGCGCCCCGGGGACATCGCCGCCGGCATCCTCGGCGCCGTCGTCCGCGACCCGGCGGCCGACCGGGTCGTCTGGCAGGAGTATCTGGAGACCGTGGTCAGGGAGAGAGACGGCTGGAAGGACTTCTACCGCGCTTGCCGCGAGGTGAGCGCATGACCCCCGCCACCACGGCACCGGCACCGGCCCCCGTCCCCGGCCGGAACGGGGTCCAGGCCGGGGGCGGCGGGAGGCGCGGCGGGCCGCTGCTGCTCGGGGTCCGGCACCACGGGCCCGGCTCGGCCCGCGCCGTGCGGGCCGCCCTGGAGGCGGAGAAGCCCGCCGTCGTGCTCGTCGAGGGACCTGCCGAGGCCGATGCCCTCGTCGCCCTCGCCGGGGACGCGTCCATGCGGCCCCCCGTCGCCCTGCTCGCCCACGCCGTGGACGACCCCGGGCGGGCCGCGTTCTGGCCGATGGCCGAGTTCTCGCCCGAGTGGGTCGCGATCCGCTGGGCCCTCGACCGGGGCGCCGCCGTCCGGTTCGTCGACCTGCCCGCCGCCCACACCCTCGCCGCCGCCGACCCCACCTGGTCCGACGGAGAAGGGGCCGACGGCGGCGGGGAGGCCGACGGCGGCGCACCGGCCGACAGCGGCGGGCTCCGCATCGACCCCCTCGCCGAACTCGCCAGGACCGCCGGACACGACGACGCCGAGCAGTGGTGGGAGGACGTCGTCGAACTGCGCGGCGAAGACGACCCCACCGCCCCGTTCGAGGCCCTCGCCGAGGCCATGGGCGTCCTGCGCGAGGCGTACGGACACGGCGGCCACCCCCGCGACCTGGTCCGCGAGGCGTACATGCGGCTCCAGCTGCGCGCCGCCCGCAAGGAGTTCGGCGACGAGGTCGCCGTCGTCTGCGGCGCCTGGCACGTCCCCGCCCTCACCCGGAAGACCACCGTCGCCGCCGACCGCGCCCTCCTCAAGGGCCTGCCCAAGGTGAAGACCGAGCTCACCTGGGTCCCCTGGACCCACCGCAGGCTCGCCCGGCGCTCCGGCTACGGCGCGGGCATCGAGGCACCCGGCTGGTACGGCCACCTCTTCACCGCCCCCGACCGGCCCGTCGAGCGCTGGATGACCAAGGTCGCCGGGCTCCTCAGGGCGGAGGACCACCTCGTCTCCACCGCCCACGTCATCGAGGCCGTCCGTCTCGCCGAGACCCTCGCCGCCCTGCGAGGCCGCCCGTTCCCCGGACTCGACGAGACGACGGACGCCGTCCGCGCCGTCCTGTGCGAGGGCTCCGACGTGCCGCTCGACCTCGTCCGCGACCGCCTCGTCGTCGGCGACGTCCTCGGCGAGGTCCCGGCCGGCGCCCCCGCCGTACCCCTCCAGCGCGACCTGAGCCGCCTCCAGCGCTCCCTGCGGCTCAAGCCGGAGGCACAGGAGCGCGAGCTCGACCTCGACCTCCGCAAGGACACGGACGGCGCCCGCAGCCGACTGCTGCACCGACTGCGGCTGCTCGGCGTCGGCTGGGGCACCCCGGCCGCCGGACGGGCCGCCACCGGCACCTTCCGGGAGACCTGGCGGCTGGCCTGGGAGCCCGAGCTGCACGTCCAGGTGGCCGAGGCCGGAGTCTGGGGCACCACCGTCGAGGCCGCCGCCACCGCCAAGGCCGAGTCCCGGGCCGTGGCCGCGACCGCCCTCGCCGACATCACCGTCCTCGCCGAGCAGTGTCTCCTCGCCGGACTCGCCGACGCCCTGCCCGTCGTGATGCGGGCCCTCGCCGACCGGGCCGCGCTCGACACCGACGTCACCCACCTCGCCCAGGCCCTCCCGGCCCTGGCCCGCTCCCTGCGCTACGGCGACGTCCGCGGCACCGACACGGCCGCCCTCGCCGAGGTCGCCGCCGGGCTCGCCGAGCGGATCTGCGTCGGCCTGCCGCCCGCCTGCGCCGGACTCGACGCCGACGCGGCCATCGCCATGCGCGACCGGATCGACGAGGTCCACCAAGCACTCGGCCTGCTGCCGGACGCCGCACGTCCCGCCGACCGCTGGGCGGGCGTCCTGCACCGGCTCGCCGGACGCGACCGCGTGCCCGGCATCCTGCGCGGCCGGGCCGCCCGGCTCCTCCTCGACGAGGGACGGATCGCCGAGGACGAGGCCGCGCCGCTCATGAGCCGCGCCCTCTCGCCCGGCGCCCCGCCGCAGGACGCCGCCGCCTGGATCGAGGGCTTCGCCGGCGGGGCCTCCGGCGGCGGGCTGCTCCTCGTCCACGACGAGCGGCTGCTCGGCCTCGTCGACACCTGGCTCACGTCCGTACCGGCGACGGCCTTCACCGACGTCCTGCCCCTGCTGCGCCGGACCTTCTCCGGATACGAGCCGGGCGTCCGCCGCACCCTCGGCGAGCTCGTCGCGCGCGGCCCGCAGGCCGACGGGCCGGGCCGCGCGACACCCGGCGGCGTCCCCGGATTCGCCACCGACCTCGACCGGGAACGGGCGGACGGCGTCCTGCCCCTCCTCCACCTCATCCTCGGTACGGAGGCCCTGACATGACAGGCCACGCCATGAGCGGCAGCACCGACGTCACCGCGGACGACGAGCGGCTGCGCCGCTGGCGGCTGGTCCTCGGCGGCGGGGCCGCCGAGGGCACCGGCCGCGCGCTCACCGGCACCGACGCCGCCATGGACCGCGCGCTCGCCGAGCTCTACGGCCGCGAGGACCGGGCCGACGGCAAGGGCGGGGACCGCTCGGGCGGGCTCGGCGGCTCCGCGCCCTCCGTCGCCCGCTGGCTCGGCGACATCCGGACGTACTTCCCCAGCTCCGTCGTCCAGGTGATGCAGCGCGACGCGATCGACCGCCTCGGCCTCGCCACGCTCCTCCTGGAGCCGGAGATGCTGGAGGCCGTCGAGGCCGACGTGCACCTCGTCGGCACCCTGCTCTCCCTGAACAAGGCCATGCCGGAGACCACCAGGGAGACCGCGCGGGCCGTCGTGCGGAAGGTCGTCGACGACCTGGAGAAGCGCCTCGCCACCCGCACCCGCGCCACGCTCACCGGCGCCCTCGACCGCTCGGCCCGGATCAGCCGCCCCCGGCACCGGGACATCGACTGGGACCGCACGATCCGCGCCAACCTCAAGAACTACCTGCCCGAGTACCGCACCGTCGTCCCGGAGCGGCTCGTCGGCCACGGGCGCGCGTCCCAGGCGGTGCGGAAGGAGGTCGTGCTCTGCATCGACCAGTCCGGCTCGATGGCCGCCTCCGTCGTCTACGCCTCGGTCTTCGGAGCGGTGCTGGCCTCCATGCGGTCGATCGCCACCCGGCTCGTCGTCTTCGACACGGCCGTCGTCGACCTGACCGACCGGCTCGACGACCCGGTCGACGTGCTCTTCGGCACCCGGCTCGGCGGCGGTACCGACATCAACCGCGCCCTCGCCCACTGCCAGGCGGGGATCGGCCGCCCCGCCGACACCGTGGTCGTCCTCATCAGCGACCTGTACGAGGGGGGCATCCGCGACGAGATGCTGAAGCGGGTCGCGGCCATGAAGGCCTCCGGCGTCCAGTTCGTGGCACTGCTCGCCCTCTCCGACGAGGGCGCGCCCGCCTACGACCGCGACCACGCGGCGGCGCTCGCCGCGCTCGGCGTCCCGGCCTTCGCCTGCACCCCCGACCTGTTCCCGGAGATCATGGCCGCCGCGCTGGAGAAGCGCCCGCTGCCGATACCGACCGCCTGAGCCGGGGCGCCGCCGCCCCGTCCGGACGGGGCGCCGCCCCGTCCGGCAGGTGCGGAATCCGCAGCCGCGGGACCACTCGCACGGGTGCTCCGGGGGTGACTGAGGTCCATATCACATCAGCCTCCGAGAGCCCCTCACTTCACGCCCTGGCGCGGCGTGAGGGGCCCGGAGCCCAGTCCCCGCCTGCCGTGAAGGGCACGAGTCCCCGCTCCGCAACCCCTACGGACCGCCCCGGCCCCCCTACATTCTGTGACCCGTATCACCGCTCCGTTGTGACCTGCGATTTAGGGACCTACGTCCCTCGGGGATAACCTGCGAGACGGACATGCCGCGTCCACGGTCACCGTGTACGCCTCCCTTGTGACAGCGCAGTCACGTTGCCCTTCGCGGCACGCCCACGCAGACAACGAACCGCGATCATCAGAAAAGGGACGGACGCGCGTGGACCTGTTCGAGTATCAGGCGAGGGACCTCTTCGCCAAGCACGGTGTACCGGTGCTGGCCGGTGAAGTCATCGACACGCCTGAGGCGGCGCGCGAGGCCACCGAGCGTCTTGGCGGCAAGTCGGTCGTCAAGGCGCAGGTGAAGGTCGGTGGCCGCGGCAAGGCCGGCGGCGTGAAGCTGGCCGCGACCCCGGACGAGGCGGTCGCCCGTGCGACCGACATCCTCGGCATGGACATCAAGGGCCACACGGTCCACAAGGTGATGATCGCCGAGCTGTCCCCGGAGATCGAGGCGGAGTACTACGTCTCGTACCTCCTCGACCGCACCAACCGCACCTTCCTCGCCATGGCGTCGGTGCAGGGCGGCATGGACATCGAGGAGGTCGCGGAGAAGACCCCCGAGGCCCTCGCGAAGGTCCCGGTCAACGCCGTCGAAGGCGTGAACATCGAGAAGGCCCGCGAGATCGTGGCCCTGGCGAAGTTCCCGGCCGACGTGGCCGAGGGTGTCGCCGAGGCCATGGTGACCCTGTGGGACACCTTCGTCGCCGAGGACGCGCTCCTCGTCGAGGTCAACCCGCTGGTGAAGACCAAGGACGGCCGCATCCTGGCCCTGGACGGCAAGGTGTCTCTCGACGAGAACGCCGACTTCCGTCAGCCCGGCCACGAGGCGCTCGAGGACAAGGCCGCAGCCAACCCGCTCGAGGCTGCCGCCAAGGCCAAGAACCTCAACTACGTCAAGCTCGAGGGCGAGGTCGGCATCATCGGTAACGGTGCCGGTCTGGTCATGTCGACCCTGGACGTCGTCGCGTACGCCGGTGAGAACCACGGCGGCGTGAAGCCGGCCAACTTCCTCGACATCGGTGGCGGCGCCTCCGCCGAGGTCATGGCGAACGGCCTGGAGATCATCCTGGGCGACCCGGACGTCAAGTCCGTGTTCGTCAACGTCTTCGGTGGCATCACCGCCTGTGACGAGGTCGCCAACGGCATCGTCCAGGCCCTGGAACTCCTCGCCTCCAAGGGCGAAGAGGTCACCAAGCCGCTGGTCGTGCGCCTCGACGGCAACAACGCGGAGCTGGGTCGCAAGATCCTGTCGGACGCGAACCACCCGCTCGTGCAGCGCGTGGACACCATGGACGGCGCGGCCGACAAGGCCGCCGAGCTCGCGGCTGCGAAGTAAGGGACGAGGTCAGAACACCATGGCTATCTTCCTGACCAAGGACAGCAAGGTCATCGTCCAGGGCATGACCGGTGCCACGGGCATGAAGCACACCAAGCTCATGCTGGGTGACGGCACCAACATCGTCGGTGGCGTGAACCCGCGCAAGGCCGGCACGTCCGTCGACTTCGACGGCACCGAGGTCCCGGTCTTCGGCTCCGTCGCCGAGGCGATGAAGGAGACCGGCGCCAACGTCTCCGTCCTCTTCGTCCCGCCGGCGTTCGCGAAGGCCGCCGTGGTCGAGGCGATCGACGCCGAGATCCCGCTGGCCGTCGTCATCACCGAGGGCATCGCCGTCCACGACTCCGCCGCCTTCTGGGCGTACGCGCAGTCGAAGGGCAACAAGACCCGCATCATCGGCCCGAACTGCCCCGGTCTCATCACCCCGGGCCAGTCCAACGCCGGCATCATCCCGGGCGACATCACGAAGCCGGGCCGCATCGGCCTGGTCTCGAAGTCCGGCACGCTGACGTACCAGATGATGTACGAGCTCCGTGACATCGGCTTCTCGTCCGCCGTCGGCATCGGTGGCGACCCGGTCATCGGCACCACGCACATCGACGCCCTCGCGGCGTTCGAGGCGGACCCCGACACCGACCTGATCGTCATGATCGGTGAGATCGGCGGCGACGCCGAGGAGCGTGCGGCCGACTTCATCAAGGCCAACGTCACCAAGCCGGTCGTCGGCTACGTCGCGGGCTTCACCGCGCCCGAGGGCAAGACCATGGGCCACGCCGGCGCCATCGTCTCCGGCTCCTCCGGCACCGCCCAGGCGAAGCAGGAGGCCCTTGAGGCCGCGGGCGTCAAGGTCGGCAAGACGCCGACCGAGACGGCCAAGCTGGCGCGCGCCATCCTCGCGGGCTGACACCAGCCGCAGCAGTAACAGCTGTAGCAGTACGTGAGTGGGCCCCGCCCCTCCCGGGAAACCGGGCGGGGGCGGGGCCCACTCACGTACCGCCTGCTTCGTGCCGCCTACTCCGCCGACGGGATCAGCCGCTCCGGGCCGGGGTTCGGCTCGTTGCGGAGCTTGTCGCGGAGTTCGACGTCCTCGGGACCGAGCTTCTGCGGGCCGCCGCGCACCGGCACCCCGTTGACGGTCTCGCCGGGGGCCTCCACGGGCAGGTAGCGCGTCGGAGCGGTCGCGGCCGTGAAGGCCGTGACGCAGATCAGGGCCGCCGTCACCCCGAGCACCGTCCGCGTCCACTTGCGGGTCCGCCGTTCGCTGCCCGTCCGGACCGCGCGCGCCGCCGGGAGGGTCGCCGTCGGCGCCTCGGAGACCAGCTCGTGAAGCCGCCGGTGCAGGGTCTCCGGCTCAGCGAGCTCGGGGACCCGCTGCCCGATGACCGTACGGGCGTGCAGCAGCCGGTTGGCGGCGGCGGGGGTGCTCGCCTCCGTCTCGGCGGCCGTGTCGGGCAGGTCGAGGCCGAGTCCGTCGTAGAGCAGGACGGTACGGCGGTACGGCGGCGGCAGTTCGAGCAGCGCGGCGAGCAGCGCCCGTCGGCCGGCCTCGGTCGGCGGGGCGTCGGGGTGCTTGTGGGCGCGCCGCAGCCGGTGCCAGGGGGAGAGGGCGTACTCGTACGCCGCCGCCCGCACCCAGCCCACCGGGTCCGCGTCGACGGCGACCTCGGGCCAGTGCTCCCAGGCGTGGTGGAAGGCGTACTCGACGGACTCGCGGGAGAGCCGGCGGCGGCCCGTGAGCAGATAGGTCTGGTGGACGAGCCCGGGTGCGGCGTACGCGTACAGCGCGTCGAAGGCCTCGGCGGGGGTGAGCCCCGGCTCGACGGGAGGCTGTGCGGGTGCGGGTGCGGGTGCGGGCTCCGGGGCCGCCTCCGGGACGGGCTGCACGGCGGCCTCCGCTTCCGCCCGTTTCAGGCGTTCCGGCGGCTTCGGGGCGCCCTTGCGTGCGGCGCCGGGGCCGATGGCCGGGACCGGCGAGGGGGCCTTGGGCGGCTTGGCGGCCCGCTTGGCGGCGGCCATGGGGCGGACGGAGGCGGCGGCCGAGGCGGG
The DNA here is from genome assembly GCF_042717315.1 of Streptomyces sp. NPDC058650. Lineage (NCBI taxonomy): Bacteria > Bacillati > Actinomycetota > Actinomycetes > Kitasatosporales > Streptomycetaceae > Streptomyces > Streptomyces sp. NPDC058650. The sequence goes on along the minus strand of NZ_JBHXRL010000014.1, from coordinate 49,747 downwards.
GGGCAGGGCCATCGGCGTGGGCGCGGACAGCGGTGCGGGCGCCGGCGCGGTGCGCTCCGGCGCGCGGGCGGCCTCGGCGACCTCCGCCGCGCCGAGGAGTTTCGCGTACGCCTCGCGCTTGCGGCCCCGTGGCGCCGAGCGCCCGGTCTCCCAGGCCTTGACGGTGGCCTTCGTGACGCCCATGGCCTCGGCGACCTGCTCCTCGCTCAGGGCGAGGGCCTCACGCAACCTGCGCCGCTCCTTCGGTGTCGGCAGGGTGACGGAGGATGCGGAATCCGTGGTGCTCCGGCTCATCGGCGTCGACCTCCCGCAGAGCTGCTATGGGCGGAAAAGTACATAAACGTATCTTGAGCGACACAGCGGAGGTTTGCCTGTTACGCGGCTTAAGCGCGTGTCGTTGGCAGCATGGCCCCGTGACCCATCCGACCGAGCACTCCCTGGTCCAGGGCGGCCGTTCCGCCGCCCTGGCCACCGCCTGCGTCCGCGGCGGAGTCGCCGCCGGGCTCGGTCTCGGCGCCCTCGCCGTCCTGGTGACCGCGGCCTGGATCAGCTCCCCGCACGCCGACAGCGGCCCCGGCGGCGCCCTGCACGTCGCCGCCGGGCTCTGGCTCCTCGCCCACGGCGTGGACCTGATCCGTACGGACACGCTGTCCGGGCTGCCCGCGCCCCTCGGCGTCGTGCCGATGCTCCTCGCCGTCCTGCCCGTCTGGCTCGTCCACCGGGCCGCCCGCGACACCCTCGACCCGGGCGGCGACAGCGACCGGCCGCGCCCTTCTCCGAGCGGCGCCGTGGCCGCGGTGGCCGGGGGATACCTGCTGGTCGCGGCGGTCGCGGTGGTCTACAGCGAGAGCGGACCGCTGCCCGCCGAGCTGATCAGCGCCGGGTTCTGGCTGCCCGCCGTCGTCTTCGGCGCGGCGGGGACGGGCGTCTGGACGGCGCTCGGCCGCCCGCTGCCCGGACAGCGGCAGGCGGCGGCCGCGGTGCGCGCTGCGGGGCTCGGGCTGGTGACGCTGTGCGGCGGCGGCGCGGTGCTCGCCGCGGTCTCGCTGGCCTGGCACGCGGGCGAGGCGCAGGCCGCGTTCGAGGGGCTCGCGGGGGAGTGGTCGGGGCGGGCGGCGGTCCTGCTCCTCGTCCTGGCGCTGCTGCCGAACGCGGCCGTGTGGGGTGCGGCGTACGGGCTCGGTCCCGGCTTCACCCTCGGTACGGGCGTGCTCGCGACCCCGCTGGGTCTCGCCGGCGACCCGGCCGTGCCGTCGTTCCCGCTCCTGGCCGCGCTGCCCGCCGAGGGGCCCGGTACGTGGAAGCACTGGGCGGCAGCCGCGGTCCCGCTGGCCGCGGCCCTGGTGCAGGGGTGGCGCGTGGGCGGTACGGTCCGCGGCCGGCCGGCCCGGGACGTGGCCCTGACGGCGCTGGCGGCGGCCTGGGCGTGCGGGGCGGCCGTGGCCGTCCTCGCGGCGGCCGCGGGCGGCCCCCTCGGCTCCGGGCGGCTGTCCGCCTTCGGCCCGGTGTGGTGGCAGGCCGGCGCGGCGACGGTGCTGTGGGGCGCCTGCGTCGGGGTCCCGGTGGCCTTGGCCGTACGGGCCTGGGGCCTTCGGGCGCTCCGGCCCAAGCCGCTGCCACTGCCGGTACCGGCACCCGCGACCGCGACCGCACCCGCGACGGCGCAGGCGACCGCGTCCGCGGGGGCGGGATTCGGGGAGCCCTTCGACCTGGAGACACAGCCGGACGCCGCGCCGGACCCCACGGCCGGTACCAATCCCAGTGCCACGGCCAGTGCCACTCCCAGTGCCACGGTCGGCGCCACAACCGGTGCCACTCCCAGTGCCACAGCCGGTGCCACTCCCAGCGCCACTCCCGGAGGCCAGGCGTCGCAAGCCGCCGGGACCGATCCCGGCTCCCCGGCCGCTCCGACGAAGGCCGCCGCCCCGGCCCCGGCCCTGGGACTCGACCTGGACGACGACCCGGGGTACGAGCCGTACGACTACCTCCCGGCGGCGTGGGAGTCCTCCCCGCCGCCGGACCCCAAGGGCTGAGAGGGTGCTACTCCCGCACTCCGAAGCCCGCGCGCAGCGGCTTCGGCAGGAGGTCGTTGCAGGCGAGCTCACCCGCGTGGGTCAGGGCGTCGTCACGGCACTCGTAGAAGTCCCGGTAGACGAGCTGCATGGTGAAGCCGACCGCGACGATCATCAGGGCCACGCTCGATGCCACCAGACCGCTGATCGCGGCCGTCTTCATCGAGCGGACCGGCGCGGCCGCGGGGGCGGAGACCGGAGTGGGGACGGGCGCGTCCGAGGGCCGAGCGCCGGACGGCTCGGACGGCTCAGTCGGCGCCGACGGCGCAGTCGGCTCCGACGGTGAAGTCGGCGACACCTCGGCCGCCGCGTCCTTCGGCCTCGCCCGCAGGGAGCTGACGGCCCAGTAGACCCCGAGGGCGCCGAGCAGCAGCGCCAGCTCCGGGATCTCGAAGATGGCGAAGAAGAAGGCCCACATGCCCGCGAGGATCGCGTAGCGCGCCCGCCGCTGCGCCGGGTCCTTCGGATCCCACCGCATCCCCTTGTCGCGGCCGGACCCGCCCTGCCCCGGTCCGCCCTCCGGGCCTCCCCGTCGGTCGGGACCCCGGCCGAACCCGTCCGTCGAACGGCCCGGCTGGCGCGGGCTCCAGCGCCCGTCGGACGACCCGGAGGGCCCGTCAGGCCCGTCCGGTTCCGATCCCGGAGCGTCCGGCGACCCCGAGGAACCGGACGCGTCGTCGCCCGAGCCCTCCGGTCGCCGGGGCTGCCACGGCTGATCCGGCCGGCCCTCGGGCGGCGGCGCGAACGGGTTGTTGTCGTTCGTGGACTGGCGCTCCGGCATGTGCTGGACGTCTTCCCTCTGTCGTCGCGACCGGGGCCGCACCCGCGGTCTCCGCTGCTGTCTCTTCTGCGTGCCTCGTCCGGCGCCTTGTCCGGCGTCTCGCTCGGCGTCCTGTCCGGTCTCGTCCGGCCTCGTGGCCGGTGTCTCGTCCGGCGTCGGACCCTGACGCTACCGCCCTGCCCCGCCCCCGTCCCGTGGGGGCCGTCCGGTGTGCCGGTATCGTTGCTGACGGTCGAGCCATTCGTAGGGTTCCCCGTATCGAGCGACACGATTCGTTTGTACGACCGCACAAACACCACGGAAAGAGTGACCCAGTGGCTGCCGCCCGCCTCGTCGTCCTGGTCTCCGGGTCCGGTACCAATCTGCAGGCCCTCCTCGACGCCATCGCCGCCGACCCCGACGGGTACGGGGCGGAGATCGTCGCCGTCGGCGCGGACCGCGACGGGATCGTCGGTCTGGAGCGCGCCGAGCGCGCCGGGCTGCCCACCTACGTCTGCCGCGTCAAGGACCACGCGACCCGCGGGGAGTGGGACCGCGCCCTGACCGAGGCGACCGCGGCCCACGAGCCGGACCTCGTCGTCTCGGCCGGGTTCATGAAGATCGTCGGCAAGGAGTTCCTCGCCCGCTTCGGCGGCCGGGTCGTCAACACCCACCCGGCGCTGCTGCCCAGTTTTCCCGGTGCCCACGGGGTGCGTGACGCCCTCGCCTACGGCGCGAAGGTCACCGGGTGCACCGTCCACTTCGTCGACGACGGCGTCGACACCGGCCCGATCATCGCCCAGGGCGTCGTCGAGGTCCGGGACGAGGACGATGAAACCGCGCTCCATGAGCGCATCAAGGAAGTCGAGCGCTCGCTGCTCGTCGAGGTCGTGGGGCGTCTGGCCCGGCACGGCTACCGCATTGAGGGACGAAAGGTAACAATCCCGTGACCGCCGAAGGTACGACGCGCCCCATCCGCCGCGCACTCGTCAGCGTCTACGACAAGACCGGCCTGGAGAAGCTGGCCCGCGGCCTGCACGAGGCGGGTGTCGCCCTCGTCTCCACCGGCTCCACCGCCGCGAAGATCGCCGCCGCCGGCATCCCGGTCACCAAGGTCGAGGAGCTGACCGGCTTCCCCGAGTGCCTGGACGGCCGCGTCAAGACGCTGCACCCGCGCGTGCACGCCGGCATCCTCGCCGACCTGCGCCTGGAGGACCACCGCAACCAGCTCGCCGAGCTGGGTGTCGAGCCCTTCGACCTGGTCGTCGTGAACCTGTACCCCTTCAAGGAGACCGTCGCCTCCGGCGCCACCCCCGACGAGTGCGTCGAGCAGATCGACATCGGCGGCCCGTCGATGGTCCGCGCCGCCGCCAAGAACCACCCGTCGGTGCTGGTCGTCACCGACCCGGGCGCGTACGACGCGGTCCTCCTGGCGGTCAAGGAGGGCGGGACCTCGCTGGGCCTGCGCAAGCGGTTCGCCGCCAGGGCCTTCCAGCACACCGCCGCGTACGACGTGGCCGTCGCCTCCTGGTTCGCCGACCCCGTGTCCAACGGCGGCTACGTCTCGGCCGACGCCGGAGACGACAGCGGCCTCCCCCACTTCCTGGGCCACACGTACGAGCGTTCCAACGTGCTGCGCTACGGCGAGAACCCGCACCAGGGCGCCGCGCTCTACGTCGACGGCACGGGCGGCCTCGCCGAGGCGGAGCAGCTGCACGGCAAGGAGATGTCGTACAACAACTTCACGGACACCGACGCCGCGCGCCGGGCCGCGTACGACCACTCCGAGCCCTGCGTCGCGATCATCAAGCACGCCAACCCGTGCGGCATCGCGATCGGCGCGGACGTCGCCGAGGCCCACCGCAAGGCGCACGCCTGCGACCCGCTGTCCGCGTTCGGCGGCGTCATCGCCGTCAACCGCCCGGTGTCGGTCGCGCTGGCCGAGCAGGTCGCCGAGATCTTCACCGAGGTCATCGTGGCCCCCGGCTACGAGGACGGCGCGGTCGAGGTCCTGGCCAAGAAGAAGAACATCCGCGTGCTCCGCGCCGACGGCGCCCCGGCCAACCCGGTCGAGGTCAAGCCGATCGACGGCGGCGCGCTGCTCCAGGTCACCGACCGCCTCCAGGCCGACGGCGACGACCCGGCGAACTGGACCCTGGCGACCGGCGAGGCCCTGTCGGCCGAGGAGCTCGCCGAGCTCTCCTTCGCCTGGAAGGCCTGCCGCGCGGTCAAGTCCAACGCGATCCTGCTCTCCAAGGACGGCGCCTCGGTCGGCGTCGGCATGGGCCAGGTCAACCGCGTCGACTCCGCGAAGCTGGCCGTCGAGCGGGCGGGCGAGGAGCGGGCGCGCGGCGCGTACGCCGCGTCGGACGCCTTCTTCCCCTTCCCCGACGGCCTGGAGATCCTGACGGCCGCCGGTGTGAAGGCGGTCGTGCAGCCCGGCGGCTCGGTCCGTGACGAGCAGGTCGTCGAGGCCGCGAAGAAGGCGGGCGTGACGATGTACTTCACCGGTACGCGTCACTTCTTCCACTGACGGCCACGAGCGGACGGGCGGCCCGCCGGTACCTGTCAGGTACCGGCGGGCCGCCCGCGCGTGGTGTGCGGATCAGCCGGGTCAGTGGTCGCGGCCGGGCACCCGGTTGGGCGAGCTGATGCTGTCGGCGGCCGGACCGGCGCCCTCAAGGTTCCCGACGACGTAGGTCGAGGCCGAGCTGAAGTCGCAGAACGTCACCGACCGCTTACGGATCCGCCGATCGGGTGGACTCTGGTCTAATGGGTTGCTCTTTTGTCGGCTGCCGGTTGTGGGGGACGTGGTGTTGGACGTACTGAACAGGCCCGCTGCGGATACCGCGGACACCGACGGACCGAACGCGTCGGAGGGCCTTTCCCCGGCACCGCTGAGGCCCTATGTGATCCTCGCGGTCGTCCTCTGCGGCCTGTACTTCCTCTACTCCTGGGTGCAGTACGCGCACTTCCGCACCCCCTCCTGGGACCTCGGGATCTTCGGGCAGTCCGTCAGGGCGTACGCCGAGTTCCGGGCCCCCGTCGTCGACATCAAGGGCCCCGGCTTCCACATACTCGGCGACCATTTCAGCCCGGTCACCGCGCTGCTCGCGCCCCTGTACTGGATCTGGCCCTCGCCCGCCGCCCTGCTCCTCGGGCAGGCCGCGCTCTTCGCCGCCTCCGCCGTCGTCGTCGGCCGCACCACCCAGCAGGTCCTCGGCAGCCGCGCCGCCGGCATCGGACTCGCCGTCGCGTACGGGCTCTCCTGGGGTCTCCAGGAGGCCGTCAAGTCCGACTTCCACGAGATCGCCTTCGCCGTCCCGATGCTCGCCCTGACCTGCCGGGCCCTGCTCCTCGGCCGCTGGACGGCGGCCGTCGCCTGGTCGGCGCCGCTCGTCCTCGTCAAGGAGGACATGGGGCTCACCGTCTTCATGGTCGGCGCGGTCCTCTTCCTGAAGGGCCAGAAGAGGCTGGGCGCCGCCCTGGCCGGGTTCGGCGTGGCGGCCTTCGCCCTCACGGTCCTCGTCCTGATCCCGGCGGCGAGCCGGGTCGGCGAGTACGACTACTGGTCCAAGATCGAGAAGACGGGCGAGGGCGCGGAGACCTCCGTCGCGCAGGTCGTCGGTGACGCCCTCGTCTCCGGCGAACGCTGGGAGATGGTGTTCTTCCTGCTCGCCGTCACGGGCTTCCTCGCCCTGCGTTCCCCGCTGATCCTGCTCGTCCTGCCGACCCTGGGCTGGCGCTTCGTCTCCCAGGACCCCAACCACTGGGGCCTGCACTGGCACTACAGCGCCATCCTCATGCCGGTGGTCTTCCTGGCCCTCGTGGACGCGGCCCGGTCCGTGCGCAGCTCGCCGCGCGCCTGGCTCGCCGCGTACGGGAAGGTCGTCGTCCCCGTCGCGACGGCGGTCGCGCTCGTGCTGGCCATGAACCTGCCGCTGCGGGAGCTGCTGAAGTCGGAGACGTACCGCACGGACACCCGGGCCGAGCAGGCGCGCGCGGCCGTGGACGCGGTGCCGGAGGGCGCGAGCGTGGAGGCGGACGTCTCGCTCCTCGCCCACCTCACGGCGGACCACCGGGTCTACTGGGTCGGCACCTCGAAGGGCGCCACCCCGGACTACCTCGCCTTCGACCTGCGCGGATGGTCGCAGCAGATCTCGGACCCGACGCAGCTGGCTTCGCAACTGCATCCGGAGGCGCGGTACGAGATCACGCACCGGTCGGACGGATTCGCGGTGCTCAAGCGGGCGTGAGGCCCGGGTTCGCCCTCCGGGCGCCTTGGGCGGGGGAACGGGCGAGGGCCGCCCGGCGGTGTGCCGGACGGCCCTCGGAGCGGCGGGGGAGCCCGCCGCAAGCCTTACTTCTTGATGACGACCGTGCCGGCGGCACGGTCGTGCCAGCCCTGCGTCTTGCCGGTGCTGTCGAAGAACGGCGACAGGTAGACCAGGAGCTGGCCGATACCGCAGACGAGCGCGCCGGCCATCGGGATGATCCAGCGGATGAAACCGCCGCCGACGCCCGGCTTGCCGCCCGTGGCCTCCTTGACGACGCGGAGGCCCACCGCCATCTTGCCGAGGGTGGCGCCGACGAAGGAGATCATCAGCCACTCGTAGAGCATCGTGGCGATGAACAGCAGGAACAGGAAGCCGAAGAAGGCGGCGAGGATGCCACCCGCGGCGGCGGCCTGCTCGTTCACGCAGTCCTGGTACGCCGGGGTCATCGGGTCGATGGTCGTGCAGTCCTCGATGGACTCGGCCGCGCCGACCACGCCCGCCAGGCCGATGAACGACAGGATCCAGACGAGGGCGCCGATGGCCACGGCGTCGATCAGGCGCGCGGCGAACCGCAGACCCATCGAGCCGACCTGCACGGTCCCGAGACCGTGCAGGCTGATGTAGCCGTTGTTGGCCTGGATGGTGCCCGGCGCCTGCGGGTACGCACCCGGCTGCTGCTGGGGGTAGCCGTACCCCTGCTGCGGCACGCCCTGCGGGGCCTGCTGCGGGTAGCCGTAGCCGGGCTGCTGGGGCTGGCCCTGGGGCTGCCCCTGAGGCTGGCCGTAGGGGTTGTTCGGATCGCCGAAGCTCATCGCGGGATTCCTCCGAAAAGATTTTCTGTGCGGGGACGACGCGGCCGCGCGGAGGACTTTCACGACATCTCAGCGGATTTCCCCCCGGCACTTTCCGCGGTACTGCGCTGGTCATCGTCGTAGCAACGTCGAGTTCTTGTCCAGTCGATACGCGTCGGAGTTGTGCAAGTGCAATCTGTCGCCCCGTAGACGAGCCGTCCGGCGGGAGTGAATTGGAACAAGGCGGGGGTCATCCGGGAGGATGTCCGCATGAGCGCCCAGATTCTCGATGGCAAGGCCACCGCAGCCGCGATCAAGTCCGAACTGACCGTCCGCGTGGCGGCCCTCAAGGACCAGGGCGTCACGCCTGGCCTGGGCACCGTCCTCGTCGGCGACGACCCGGCCAGCCAGAAGTACGTGGCGGGCAAGCACCGCGACTGTGCCCAGGTCGGCATCGCCTCCATCCAGCGACAGCTTCCGGCCACCGCCACGCAGGAGGAGATCGAGGCGGTCGTACGGGAGCTCAACGAGGACCCGGCCTGCACCGGTTACATCGTCCAGCTCCCGCTGCCGAAGGGCATCGACGAGAACCGCATCCTGGAGCTGATGGACCCGGCCAAGGACGCGGACGGCCTGCACCCGACCAACCTCGGCCGGCTCGTGCTCAACGAGCCCGCCCCGCTGCCCTGCACGCCGAACGGCATCATCACGCTGCTCCGCGCGCACGGCGTGGAGATCAGCGGCGCGGAGGTCGTGGTCGTCGGCCGCGGAGTCACCATCGGCCGCCCGATGCCGCTCATCCTCACCCGCCGCTCCGAGAACGCGACCGTGACCCAGTGCCACACCGGCACCCGGGACCTGTCGGCGCACCTGCGCAACGCGGACATCATCGTGGCGGCGGCCGGTGTGCCGCACCTGATCAAGCCGGAGGACGTGAAGCCGGGCGCCGCCGTCCTCGACGTCGGCGTCTCGCGCAACGGCGAGGGCAAGATCGTCGGCGACGTGGACCCCGGTGTCGTCGAGGTGGCCGGCTGGATCTCCCCGAACCCGGGCGGCGTCGGCCCGATGACCCGCGCACAGCTCCTCGTGAACGTCGTCGAGGCCGCCGAGCGCGCGGCCGCGGCGCTCTGACATGGCGTCCGAGGGTGGTGCCGCCGGGGGCGGTGCCGCCGAGAGCGAGGCCGCCAAGGGGGCCAGGCGGCGCCGGTTCGGTCTGACCACCGACACCGCGCGGCCCGAGGGCGGCGGCCGTGCGGCGCCCGGCGACGCCTCGGCGCCCGCGCGTCAGTGGCCCCTGCTCACCGTGCTCGTCCTCGCCGGCATCGGCCTCGTCGTGGTGGGCACGGACCCGTTCCCGCATGCCTTCCGGGTGGGCACGATGCTCGTCGGAGCGGCCCTGCTCGTCGGCGCCGTGATGCGCCGGGTGGTGCCGTCCGTGGGCATGCTGGCCGTGCGGTCCCGCTTCACGGACATGATCACGTACGGGGTGATGGGCGGCCTGATCGTGCTGCTCGCGCTCATGGTGCAGCCGCGGCCCTGGCTGCGGATCCCGTTCTTGGAGGACGTCCTCCATCTCACCGTGACGTAGGGACGACAGGTCCGCGTACGGCGCCCGCCCTCTCCCCCGTGGGAGGGCGGGCGCCGCTGCGATCAAGAGTCATGTACGCGCCAACGTGGTTCAAGTTCCGGCCGCTCGCTGTGTCACGGAAGTGACCATTCCGCCACCTCGCCTGCGCATCCGGGGCGCGGATCGCCCTCGGAGCTGCCATCCTTCGAGAACGCAGGGAGGTCGCGGACAAGGGGGGCGTACATGCCTGGCTGGAAGGCGCTGTCGGACGAACTCGACCCGGACGTCCGTGCGTTCGCCGAGCGGCTCCGTCGGCTGGTCGACCGCAGCGGCCTCGGTGTCACCGCCGTGGCCGAGCGCACCGGACACGACCGGAGCACGTGGGACGCGTATCTGGGCGCGTTGCGGCCCGTCCCCAGGAACGCCGTCGCGGCGCTCGCCGAAGTGACCGGAACCGATCCCGGCGACCTCGCGGCGGAATGGGAACGCGCCGAACGGGGGTGGTCGCGGAACGGCCGCCCCGACGCCCTCGCCGGTGTCGGCGACCCGGGTGACGGAGGCGGCCCTGACGACGGCCCCGACGACGACCGGACCATGCAGATCCGGCACCTCGGGCAGGCCCCCGCCTCCGCCGCTGCCTCCGCCCCCGCCTCCGCGTCCGCCCCCGCATCGGCCTCCCCGTCCCCGCCCCGACCCCGTCCCCGCCGGACGCCCCTCCTCTACGCCGCCGGGATCCTCGGCGCCCTGCTCGTCGTCACCGCCGCCCTCCTCCTCGTCGACCTGGGCGGTACGGACGACGGCACGGACGACCGGGCCGCGACCCCGCCCGCGCCGACCGCCCCGACGGCCGCGCCCAGCGTCAGCCTCCCCGCCGGGGTGCGGTGCGCGGGTCCCGGCTGTACGGGCCGCGACCCGGAGGCCATGGGCTGCGGCGGCCCCCTCGCCACCACCGTCGCCGTCACCCGCGTCGGCACCGCCCAGGTCGAGGTCCGGCACAGCGAGACCTGTGCGGCGGCCTGGGCCCGGATCACCGGAGCCGTACCGGGGGACACCGTCACGGTGAAGGTCGCCGGAGCCACCCGGCGCGCCGAGGTGAGCACGGGCGCCGACACCGACGCGTACACCCCGATGCTCGCGGTCACCGCCGGTACGGACGCGACGGCCTGCGCCACGCTCGCGGACGGGAGCGAGGCCTGCACCGCGAACTGACGGCACGAGGCCCGCACCGCGAACCGACGGGACGAGGCCCGCATCGCGAACCGACCCGGCCCACACCACGAACTGACGGACCTCCACGGCCTCGGACGGGTGGCAGTGAGCCGGACCACAACGGGGTGGGGGTCCGGGGGCCCGTGGGTCCGATAGCCTGACCGCTGGAAATCTCTTCACGTCGAGACACCGATCGATCGCACTGATCGATCGTCGATCGTCGATCAGAAGGGACGTCCGGAACCCGGGGCAGGGACCCCCACCGCCAGCTGTCTTACGGAGATCGCCATGACCCGCACTCCCGTGAATGTCACCGTCACCGGCGCGGCCGGCCAGATCGGCTACGCGCTGCTCTTCCGCATCGCCTCGGGCCACCTGCTCGGCGCGGACGTGCCGGTCAAGCTGCGCCTCCTCGAGATCCCGCAGGGCGTGAAGGCCGCCGAGGGCACCGCCATGGAGCTCGACGACTGCGCGTTCCCGCTGCTCAAGGGCATCGACATCTTCGACGACCCGAACAAGGGCTTCGAGGGTGCCAACGTCGCGCTGCTCGTCGGCGCCCGCCCGCGTACCAAGGGCATGGAGCGCGGTGACCTGCTCGCCGCCAACGGCGGCATCTTCAAGCCGCAGGGCAAGGCCATCAACGACCACGCCGCGGACGACATCAAGGTCCTCGTCGTCGGCAACCCGGCCAACACCAATGCCCTGATCGCCCAGGCCGCCGCCCCGGACGTGCCGGCCGAGCGCTTCACCGCGATGACCCGCCTGGACCACAACCGCGCGCTCTCGCAGCTCGCGGCGAAGACCGGCGCCTCCGTCGAGGACATCAAGCGCCTCACCATCTGGGGCAACCACTCGGCGACCCAGTACCCGGACATCTTCCACGCGGAGATCGCCGGCAAGAACGCCGCCGAGGTCGTCGCCGACGAGGCGTGGCTGGCCGACACCTTCATCCCGACCGTCGCCAAGCGCGGCGCCGCGATCATCGAGGCCCGTGGCGCGTCCTCCGCCGCCTCCGCCGCGAACGCCGCCATCGACCACGTCCACACGTGGGTCAACGGCACCGCCGCGGGCGACTGGACCTCCATGGGCATCCCGTCGGACGGTTCGTACGGCGTCCCGGAGGGCCTCATCTCCTCCTTCCCCGTCACCTGCACCGACGGCACGTACGAGATCGTCCAGGGCCTGGACATCAACGAGTTCTCCCGCACCCGCATCGACGCCTCCGTGCAGGAGCTGTCGGAGGAGCGCGACGCGGTCCGCGAGCTCGGCCTCCTCTGAGCCGCGACCCGAGGGCCTGAAGCCCTGAACCGTCCGAAGGCCTGACCGCCTGACGGCACCCCGCATACCCGGCGCCCCCGGACCGTACGACCGACCGTACGGCCCGGGGGCGCCGTTTTTCCGCGCCGGTCTTTCCGCGCCGGTCTTTTCGCACCGTCTTCCGCACCGTCTTCCGCACCGTCTTCCGCACCGTCTTCCGCGCCGTCTTCCGCGCCGTCTTCCGCGCCGTCTTCCGCGCCGTCTTCCGCGCCGCTTTTCGCGCCGACACGGAGCCCCCGCCTCCCCTATGCTGTCCCACCGGTCCCGCCCAAGTGGGCCACCCATACGGACAGTTCCGCAGCACCGGGGGAGTCTTGGCGCAATCGTTCGTACCCCAGCAGCCTGGTCAGCCACCCGGTCAACCACCTGGTCAGCCACCCACGCCGCCGGATACGCCGCCCGGCACGCCGCCCGCCGTCGATCCGCGCCGCTTACCCTCCGCGAGCGAGTCGACCCGCCTGCTCTGCGCCGGCACCTACCTCGACGACGGCTTCCGGGACACCGTCATCGACCAGCTGTACGTCCACGAGGAGCGCTTCGCCGCACCCTCCCTCGGCTTCGACGCGAGCCGCGTCCTCGCGCACGCGCTGCGCGCCCGCCGCGTCGAACTCGCCTGGGCCGCCGGCATCCTCGCCCTGTGGATCATCGCGCTCCCGCTCACCAAGGGCCTCATCACGCTCCTGATCGCGCCGTTCCTGGTGCTCGGCCTCGCCCGCTGGGTCCGCGGCCGGTCCGCCGTCGCGCCCCTCTACCGCACCGTCCCCGCCTTCGTCCTGCGCTGGTACGGCCGGATCACGTTCGTCCAGTCGGCCCTGCTCCTGCTCTTCCTCGCCTTCGGCGACGACGAGGCCGGCTGGGAGTTCCTCGGCGACGTCTCCGAAGCGGGCGAGTTCCTCGGGTTCGCGCTCGGCCTCGCCGCCGAGGGGATGTTCGGCATCGGCCCGCTGGAGGTGTGGATCACCATCGCCGTGCCGCTGCTCGTGGCCTGGGCGGTGGCGACCCAGCACGGCCAGTTCGCCCGCGCCCTCACCCAGGAGCTCTCCAAGGAGCGCTTCCCCGACCTCCGTTCCGACCCGGCCGAGCAGGCCGAAGGCGTCCGCTCCCGCCGCCTGCGCGACCGGATCCGCGTCGAGCAGCACGCGCGCCTCGTCCTGTACGGCTCCGACGACCCGTTCTGCGGCGCCGGAGCCCCGTACGAGCCCTGGTCGCTCTCCATCGAACTGCGCCCCCGCAAGAACCTCGACGGCAAGGCGCCCGAGCCGCTCGACAACAGCGCGATCATGCGGCACGTCGTCCCGCTCGTGGAGGCGCTCCGCGTGCCCTCGCCGCACGGTTCGCCGCAGATCCAGGCCGCCGTACGCGACCGGCTGCGCGAGCTGGAGATCGACGAGGTCGTCTTCCTGCCCGTCGACGGACTGCCGGCCCGTACCGCCGCCCCGTACACCCCGGAGGGCTTCGAGCTGCACCGCTCGGGCGCCGTCGAGGAGGGCGGCGAGACCCGCCGCCACTTCCTCCGGATCCGGGTCGGCGGCTGGGGCGAGGAGATCGTCGCCACCGTCTTCGTCCGCGTCCACACGCAGGGCGGCATGCTGATGCTGGAGGTCGCCCCGCACGTCCTGCGGCCGGTGAAGCGGCTCTACCGGGACGCCGACCGGATCGCCCACCGCTACCGGCACAACCACCACTTCGGGAAGGCCGTCTGGGCGCTCGGCCGGATCCCGCGCTCCGGCGGGCAGGCCGTCGTCACCCTCTGGCGGGCGCTCGGCCACGGCTGGCGGCTGCTCACGGCGGGCCACGCGAACGCGCTGCCCGAGGGGCCCTGGATCTCGGTCCGCGAGCACGGCTCCGACGACCAGGCCTCCCTCTTCCAGGAGATGGACGTCAGCCGCTACCTGAAGAGCATTCAGGACCGGGTCGCGAACGGTGTGACCGTCGCGCTGCGCGAAGCCGGTTACGAGACCGCCGAGTTCGAGCAGAAGATCATCCACGTCGCCGAGGGCGGCACGTTCATCGAGAACACCAAGGGCAACGTCACCCTCGGCAATCACAACAACGTCACCAACAAGACCTTCACCACCTCGACGACCGGAGGCGACCGTGGCTGACACCGGCAACGACAGCGGCAACGACAGGGCCCGCGGCGGCATCCACGTCACCAACACCGGCGGGAACGTCACCATCGGCGACAACAACACCGTCACCAGCACGGTGAACGGAACGCAGCCGGCCCGCGATCCGGCGCAGGAGGAGCTCCTCCAGGCCATCCGCAGGCTCCGGGCCGACCTCGGCGGGGTCGTCGCCTCCGAGCAGACGGCCGCCCTGGACGAGGAACTCTCCGACGCCGAGGACGAGATCGAGGGCACCGGGCAGGCCGGTACGGGCCGCCTGACCCGGCTGCGTCAGGCGCTCGTGGACGCCGGCGCGGTGAGCGGGATCCTCGCCTCGGGCGTGGCCGTCGGGCAGGCCGTCGGCGCCCTGCTCGGAGGGTGAGATGAGCGCCCGCTGGAACGACGAGACGCAGAGCTGGGAGACGGTCGGGGGCGGTCCGGCGCCCGGCCCGTCGCCGACGCCTGCTCCCGGTCCCGTCGTCGGCCCCGATCCCGATCCCGATCCTGGTCCGGCTCCCGTTCCCGTTCCCGGTCCCGTCGTACCCCCGCCGCCTCCCCCGCCCTCGTACGCCCCGGAGTACGTACCGGAGACGGGGGAGTGGCAGTACCTCACCGCGCCGGGCCCGGCCGCCGGTGCGGCGGGCGGGCGGCCGCGTGCGCGCGGCGCGGTCGCGGCGGGGGTGGCCGTCGCCGTCCTGGCGGCGGGTTCGGTGGGCACGTGGCTGCTCTGGGGCAAGGGCGAGGATGGGAACTCCCCGGGGGCCGGCGGCCCGGCGGCCTCGGTCTCGGCCCCGCTGGAGACGACGCCGTCGGACTACCCGACGGACACGGAGACGCCGTACGAGACCGACTCGCCGTCGGACTCGCCCACGCCCTCCGACTCCGCCCCCACCTCTGCCACCGACGACGTCCCCCCGCCCACCTACACGGTGCAGAAGGACCTCAAGGGCTTCACGATCGCCGTCCCCGAAGGCTGGAACCGCTCCGAGTCCGGCCAGGAGGGCGTCTTCTACAACGCGCCGGACGGGAAGAGCCTCCTCCAGATCCTCGTCATCACCGAGCCAGGCATGACGCCGTACGAGGCCCTGCGCCGTGCCTCCGACGACGGCAAGGCCAACAAACCGGGCTACGTGGAGATCAGCCTCGACCGGGTCACCGGCGAACCGGACGCCCCGGCCGACTCCGCCGAGCTGGTGTACGCGTACGACCGCGAGGGCGGCCGCCGCCAGGTCGTCGACCGCGCCTTCACGGCGGCGGACGGCAACCACTACGCCATCCTCGCCGCGGGCCCGGAGACCGACTGGCCGAAGCAGCGCGAGGTCCTGCGCGCGGCGCTGGAGTTCTTCCGCCCGGGCGCGTACTGACGGCGACGCTGCCGTGCTCGTCCGACGGTGCCGCTCCCGGCCCGACGGTGCCGTGCCCGGCCCGACGGTGCCGTGCTCAGCCCGACGGTGCCGTGCTCAGGGCGAGGGCACGGCACCGCTCCGGAGCCTCGCCGCCAGGGCCGTGAGGCCGGCCGTGGCGCGCAGGAGCAGGCCGTCGCCGAAGGTGACGCGGGTCGCGCCCAGCAGGCCGAGCTCGGCGAAGGACAGGCCGCCGGGTACGGACAGGGCGTTGAGGGGGAGGTCGCCGAGCGCGGCGCGCAGGGCCGGGAGGTCGGCGGGCGGGGCCGCGATCGGGTAGACGCAGTCCGCGCCCGCCTCGGCGTAGAGCCGGGCACGGGACACCGCGGCGTCCCGCACCGCCGTCCCGTCGCCCGTCCGCCGGATGTACACGTCCACGCGTGCGTTGACGAAGAGCCCGGGGCCCGCGGCCGCCCGTACCTCCGCCAGCCACGCGGCATGGGCCTCCGGGTCCTTGAGCCCGCCGGCCGGGTCGCCGTCCTCCAGGTTCACCCCGACCGCGCCGGACTCCCGTACGCGTTCCACCAGTTCGGCCGCCGGCAGTCCGTAGCCGCCCTCCACGTCGGCGGTGACGGGTACGGAGACCGCGCGGGCGATCCGCGCCACGGCGGCGAACATCTCCGCCGCCGGCGTCTCCCCGTCCTCGTACCCGAGAGCGGCGGCGATCCCCGCGCTCGGCGTCGCGAGCGCGGGGAAACCGGCCTCCTCGAAGGCGCGGGCGCTCACGGCGTCCCACGGGCCGGGCAGCACCAGCGGATCGCCGGCCGCCCGGCCCCGGTGCAGGGCGCGCAGGACGTCGGCCTTCGGGCCCCGGCTCACGAGCTGCGGGGGGTGTAGTGGCCGGGCGTCAGCCTGGTCGTCACGCCGATGCGGTTCCAGGCGTTGATCGTGACGATCGCGGCGATGACCCGGGCGAGCTCGGTCTCGTCGAAGTGCGCGGCGGCCCGCGCGTACACCTCGTCGGGGACGAAGCCGTCGGTGAGGACGGTGACGGCCTCGGTCAGGGCGAGGGCCGCGAGCTCCCGCTCGGTGTAGAAGTGCCGGGACTCCTCCCAGGCGGAGAGCTGCACGATCCGCTCGACGGTCTCGCCCTCCGCCAGCGCGTCCTTGGTGTGCATGTCGATGCAGAACGCGCAGCGGTTGACCTGCGAGGCGCGGATCTTGATCAGGTGGTAGAGGGTCGGGTCGACGTCCTTCGCGGCCGCCGTCTCCAGCCGGATCATCGCCCGGTAGAACTCGGGGACCCGCTCGGCCAGGGCGAGGCGGGGCGGGTGCTCGTGCGCGTTCTTGTCTGCTGCCGTGGTGGTTGCCGTCGTCGTCATGCTTCTCACCGTACGAGCCGGATGGCTCAGGAGTATGGTCCATTTCCATGGCAAACGAGTGGGCCACTTTCGGCGCCGACCTCCATCTGGAACTGCGCGGTCCGCAGCTGCGCGCCGGACTCATGGACGCGCTCCGGGAGGCGGTCCGCAGCGGGCGCCTGGAGGCGGGCACACGGCTGCCGTCCTCCCGGTCGCTCGCCGCCGACCTGGGCATGGCCCGCAACACCGTCGCCGACGCCTACGCCGAGCTGGTCGCCGAGGGCTGGCTGACGGCCCGGCAGGGCTCGGGCACGCGCGTCGCCCGCCGGACCGCGCCCCGCAGGGCCGCGCGCCCTGCCCCCGCCACGCCCGCGACGGCGGTACGGCCCCGGCTCGGCGTCCCGGCGCACAACCTCAAGGCCGGCACCCCCGACCTCGCCTCCTTCCCGCGCGCCGACTGGCTCAAGGCATACCGGCGGGCGCTGACCGCCGCCCCGAACGAGGCCTTCGGCTACGGCGACCCGCGCGGCCGGATCGAACTGCGCACCGCGCTCGCCGAGTACCTCGCCCGCGCCCGGGGCGTGCACGCCAGGCCCGAACGGATCGTGATCTGCGCGGGGTTCGTCCACGGGCTGATGCTGATCGGCGAGGTGCTGCGCGGCCGGGGGGTGCGGGACGTGGCGGTCGAGTCGTACGGGCTCGGCGTCCACGCCGACCTCCTCGTCCGGGCCGGACTCGGGACCCCGGTCCTGCCCTTCGACGCACGCGGTACGCGCGTCGAGGAGCTGACGGGCGCCGGGGGCGTCCTGCTGACGGCGGCGCACCAGTTCCCGCTGGGCGGCGCCCTGCCGCCGGACCGGCGGGCGGCCGTCGTCGACTGGGCGCGCGCCTCGGGAGGCTTCGTCCTGGAGGACGACTACGACGGCGAGTTCCGCTACGACCGGCAGCCGGTGGGCGCGCTCCAGGGCCTGGATCCCGAGCGGGTCGTCTACCTGGGGACCGCGAGCAAGTCCCTGGCGCCCGGGCTGCGGCTGGCGTGGATGGTGGTGCCGGAGGGGCTGGTGGGCGAGGTGGTCGCCGCGAAGGGGGCCGTGGACTGGGCGTCGAGCGCGCCGGACCAGCTGGCGTTCGCCGAGTTCCTCGGCTCGGGGGCGTACGACCGGCACGTACGGGCCATGCGGCTGCGCTACCGGCGGCGCCGGGACCAGTTGGTGGAGGCGGTGGCCGCGCACTCGCCGCGGACGCGGGTCAGCGGGATCGCGGCCGGCCTCCACGCGGTCCTCGCCCTGCCGCCCGGCACCGAGCAGGACGTCCTGCGGGCCGCCGCCTGGCACGGCCTCGCCGTGCAGGGGGTCAACCAGTTCCGCCGCCCGGGCGTGGAGCCGGCCCTGGACGGCTTGGTCGTCGGCTACGCCACACCCCCGGACAGCGGCTGGCAGGGCGCGCTCCAGGCCCTGTGCCGGGTACTGCCCTGAACGACCCCCGCCCCGCCCCGACCCGTGCCGCCCCGCCCCGCCCCGACCCATCGCGTGCCGCCCCGACCTGCCCCGTCAGGGCGTGTGGTGTCCCCGCTCGGGCGCCGGGGCCTGGGCCGGGGTCGCCTCGGCGCTCGAATCCGCCTCCGCCTCCGGGGTCTTCGCTTCGGCGGGCTCGTCCGGCACCGGCGGTTCGCCGAAGCGGGCCAGGGTCAGGGAGCCGGCCACCGCCACCGCGAAGCCGAGGATCGCGAGCCACTCCATGCCCTCCCTCGTACGGTCCCCGAGCCAGACCACGCCGACCACCGCGGGCCCGATCGTCTCGCCGAGCACCGCGCCCGCCGTCGCCGTGGTCACCGAGCCCCGCTGGAGCGCCGAGGTGAGCAGCAGGAACGCCGCCCCGCCGCCGACGAGCAGCGCGTACCAGACCGGGTCGGCGAAGTCGACGCCGTCGATCAGCCGGACGGCCACCTCCACCACCCCGAAGCCGAAGCCCGCCCCGAGGCCGAGGACGAGGGCGCGGGGCTTCTCCGGCAGCCGCCCCGCCGCCACACCGAGCAGCAGCACCCCGAAGGAGACGGCGAGCAGCCCCCACCGCAGTGCCTCCGCGGTATCCCGGTGCCCCTCCTTCCCCGAGGCGATCGCCAGCATCGCGAGCCCCAGGCACACCACGGCCACGGCGGTCCACTCCACCCGGCTCAGCCGCACCCGCAGCAGCCGGGAGGCGATGACCGCCGTCACCGCGAGACTCGCGGCGAGCGCCGCGCCCACCACGTAGATGGGCAGCGTCCGCAGCGCCACGACCTGCAGGGCGAAGCCCAGGGTGTCCAGCCCCAGGCCGGCGAGGTAGCGCCACTGGTGCAGCGCCCGCCACATCAGGGCGACGTCGACGCCTCCGCCCGTCCCCGGCGTCGAGGCCCGGGCCGCCATGGCCTGAAGGACAGAGGCCGCGCCGAAGCAGAAGGCCGAAGCAAGCGCACAAATCATCCCAAGAAGCACGAAGCGACTCTAGAGGTTGAGGCCGGAAATCACCGGCCTACACTGTGCGGTCGCGACTGTCGTGGCCACGACGACCGCGACCGCGAAGGGGAGGCGACGGACATGCGGAGGCTGAGGTCGAGCACGGTGGTGCTCGGTGGGATGGGTGTGCTCGCGGCGACGATCACCGCGTGCGGCTCCGAGCCGGACCAGCGGTGTGTGGACCCGCTGACCCGGGAGGAGCTGCCCAGCTACCGGTGCGATAGCGGCGGCGGCGATGACGACGACGACAGCAACGGCACCACGACCCGGGGCTCGTACTACTACGGCGGCTCCGTCCGGAGCGGCAAGGTGAGCGGCGGCAGCTTCAGCAAGGCGGCCGTCGACACCGGCGGTTTCGGCTGCTCGGGCTCCGGCGGCGGCTGAGGAAGGCCCGGCACATGAAGCGGCACACCATCGAGCCCCGGCCCGGCTGGCAGGCGATCGTGGAGGAGCAGGGGGTCGTCTACCCCCTGACCCGCTACCCGGACGGCTCGCTGCGTCCGTACTGGGACGAGAGCGCGTACTACTCCTTCACGCTGCCCGAGGTCGAGGCCCTGGAGGAGGTCGTCGAGGAGCTGCACGCGATGTGCCTGGCGGCCGCCGCGCACATCGTCGAGCGGGACCGGTTCGCCGAGCTCGGGATCACCGACCCGAAGCTCGCCTCCCTGGTCGCCGAGGCCTGGCGGCGCCGCGACGAACTCCCCTCCCTCTACGGGCGGTTCGACCTGCGCTACGACGGTACGGGCCCGGCCAAGATGCTGGAGTACAACGCCGACACCCCCACCTCGCTGGTGGAGGCCGCCAGCCCGCAGTGGTTCTGGATGGAGGAGCGGTTCCCCGGCGCCGACCAGTGGAACTCGCTCCACGAGCGGCTCGTCGACGCCTGGAAGCGCCAGGCGCACCTGCTGCCGCCGGGCCCCGTCCACTTCGTCCACTCGGACGGCGACGAGCTCGGCGAGGACCTGATGACGGTCGCGTACCTGCGCGAGACCGCCCAACAGGCCGGGCTCGACACGGAGGCGCTCTCCGTCGAGCGGATCGGCTGGGACCGGCTCTCGCGCCGCTTCGTCGACGACCGGCTCCGGTTCATCCGCAGCTGCTTCAAGCTCTACCCCTGGGAGTGGCTGACCACCGACCGCTTCGGGAAGCACGTCCTGGACACCCTCGACAACGGCGGCGGGACCGGCACCACCTGCTGGATCGAACCCGCCTGGAAGATGCTCCTCTCCAACAAGGCGCTGCTCGCGATCCTGTGGGAGCTGAACCCCGGTCACCCGAACCTGCTCCCCGCCTACCTCGACGGTCCGCGCGAGCTCGCCTCGACCACGGGGTGGGTCGCCAAGCCGCTGCTCGGCCGCGAGGGCGCGGGCGTCACCCTGCACGAGGCCGGTACGGAGCCCTTCGTGCGGGACGGGGAGGCCTGCTGCTACCAGGAGCTGGCCCCGCTGGCCGACTTCGACGGCAACAAGGTGGTGCTCGGCGCGTGGGTCGTCGAGAACGAGGCGGCGGGGCTCGGGATCCGGGAGTCGGCGGACCTCGTCACCGACGAGTACGCCCGCTTCCTCCCGCACGTGATCCTCTAGGGGTGTCCTGCTGATCGGCAGGACACCCCTGGGAGCCGGTCACTCCGGGACGTACTCCCTGAGCGGCGCGGGCTTGAGGCCGGCCGCCTCGGCCAGGTCCAGGGCCCGCGTCAGGTCCTGCTCCAGGGTCTCGTTGAAGTGGAGCAGGATGATGTCGCCGGCCTTGAGGGTCGGCGTCGGCGGGGTCCACTGCCCCCAGGTGGTGAGGTCGTACGTCCACGTCACCACGGCCTTCGCCCCGCAGGCGCGCGCGGTGGTCCGGGTGGTCGCGTCGTACGTGCCGTAGGGCGGGCGCAGCAGCCGCGGGCCGTCGCCGAACCGGGCGAGGTGCCGGTCGCGGGCCCCGCAGACCTCCGCCCGCTGGCCGGCGGCGTCGAGCGTGGTCAGGTCGGGGTGGTCGACGGTGTGGTTCTCGACGCGGGAGCGGCCCTGGTTCAGCAGGGTGTGGAAGTAGCCGGAGTCGTACGAGTAGGCGCCCGGCAGCAGGAAGAGCGAGGCGGGCACCCGGCGGTCGAGCAGCAACTTCGCCGCCGCGGGGTCGTGGTACCAGCCGTCGTCGATGGTGATGAAGACGACCGGGTCGGTGGTCTCGACGTGCGAGACCACCGGGACGGGCTCGGGCCAGGCCGCCCTGGGGGCGGAGTGCGCGGGTCCCGTGGACGCGCCGAGGAGCGCGAGAGGGACGAGGGCGGCGAGCGCGGCACGCACGGCGTGACGCAGACGGAGTCTCGGCATGGCGGCATCATTGGCCTAGACCAACTGTCGTGTCAATGACCCGAGTTGTCCCGCGCGAGACCGGTGCGGACGCCTCTCCGCCCTCGACCGAAACGGACCCCGTCAGTCCGACAGCACCCCCCTCAACTGCTCGAGACCCCAGTCCAGATCCTCCTTCGAGATGACCAGGGGCGGCGCGATCCGGATCGTCGACCCGTGTGTGTCCTTCACCAGGACCCCCCGCTCCATCAGCTTCTCCGAGATCTCCCGGCCCGTGCCGTGCGACGGCGCGATGTCCACCCCCGCCCAGAGGCCGCGCCCGCGCACCGCCTCGACCGCCCCGCCGCCCACGAGCAACCCCAGTTCGGCGTGGAGGTGCTCGCCCAGCTCCGCCGCCCGCTCCTGGAACTCGCCCGTCCGCAGCATCGCGATCACCTCCAGCGCCACCGCGCAGGCCAGCGGATTCCCGCCGAAGGTCGACCCGTGCTCGCCCGGCCGGAACACCCCCAGCACCGACCGGTCGGCGACCACCGCCGACACCGGCACGACACCGCCGCCCAGTGCCTTCCCCAGGATGTACACGTCCGGCACCACGCCCTCGTGCTCGCACGCGAACGTCTTCCCCGTCCGGCCCAGACCCGTCTGGATCTCGTCCGCCATGAACAGCACGTTCCGCCGGCGCGTCAGCTCCCGCACGCCCGGCAGATAACCGGCCGGCGGCACCAGCACCCCCGCCTCGCCCTGGATCGGTTCGAGCAGCACCGCCACCGTGTTCTCGGTGACCGCCGCCTCCAGGGCCGTCAGGTCCCCGTACGGGACGATCTCGAACCCCGGCGTGTACGGGCCGAAGTGGTCCCGCGCCTCGTGGTCCGTGGAGAAGCTGACGATCGTCGTCGTCCGGCCGTGGAAGTTGTTCCCCGCGACCACGATCTTCGCGTGCCCGTCCGGCACGCCCTTCACCTCGTACCCCCACTTCCGGGCGGTCTTCACGGCCGTCTCGACCGCCTCCGCCCCCGTGTTCATCGGCAGCACCGCCTCCTTGCCGCACAAGGTCGCGAGCTGCGTACAGAACTCGGCGAAGCGGTCGTGGTGGAAGGCGCGCGAGGTCAGCGTCACCCGCTCCAGCTGCGCCTTCGCGGCATCGATCAGCCGTCGGTTGCCGTGCCCGAAGTTGAGCGCCGAGTAGCCGGCGAGCATGTCGAGATAGCGATGCCCCTCGACATCGGTCAGCCAGGCGCCGTCCGCCGAGGCGACGACGACCGGAAGGGGGTGGTAGTTGTGAGCGCTGTGCGCCTCCGCGGAAGCGATCGCGTCTTGCGTCCTCGACACGGGGTCTCCGTTCGTCCTGCGGCCCGGGAGCTCAGAGGTTGTGGCCCCCTTCTTATCGTCGCTCGCCCGCCGGAAGCGGAAACCTCGACGACGGCGCGCCCACCGCTCCGGAAGCGCGCGCCGGGGGGTCACCCTCGGCCGACCGACTCCGCCGCCCGGCGCGCCTCCTCCGCGTCCGGTATGCCCTCCAGCCGGAAGGTGAGCGCGCCCCCGCTCCGCGTCCAGAGGAGCGTGGGCCCCGCCATACGGACCTCATGGGTCCAGACCCGGCCCGTCCCGTCCGTCATCGGGACCGTCAGCAGATGCGGCGCCGCGAACCAGTAGCCCTGCGCGCCGTCCGGCAGGTCCACCCACTCCGGCCGCGTCGTGACCTCCTTGGCGAAGCCGACGTCCAGCCCGGCAGGGAACTCGTCCAGCCGGACCGTCCGCTCCCCGTCCCGCCAGCACAGGCTGATCACCGCCCGGCCCCGCTCGGCCGACCCCGTCACCGCGACCGCGTCCGGCGGGCCGAGCGCCTTCGGTATCAGCGGCTCGAAGCCCGCCAGACGCCCGGCCTCCGCCAGGGGCACCGGCTCCGGACACCCCGGCACCACGCCACCGCCCGGGACACGGCCCCCGGCGGGATCGTCGGAGTACCGCACGGAGACACCGCCGAAGCCGAACCAGTCCGCCACCGCGGCCCGCACCGGCGGAGTGAGCACGAGCACGATCAGTACCCCGGTCAGGCCCGCCACCAGCGCCCGCCACCGCCCGCGAGCCCACCTCCGCACCGATGCCCCCCACCGGCGCCACACCGGCAGAGGCTCCGGCGCGGGCGTCGGTACGTGCTCGGCGAGGAGCTGCGCGAGCACCCGCTCCGCCATGGACTCACCGTCCACGTCGGGCACCCGAAGCCGCCGCCCCAGCTCCCGCAACTCCTCCGGCAGCCGCTCCTGCGGAAGCCGCTGCTCCGGCAGCCGCTCCTCAGCCACGCTCCTCACCTCCCTCCCGCACGAGTCCCTCCAGCACCGGTCCCAGCTTCTTCAGCGCCCGGCTCAGCCGGGACTTCACCGTCCCCCTCGGCCAGCCCAGCGCCTCGGCCGTCTCCGCCTCGTCCAGCTCCAGCAGATAGCGGTGGATCACCACCTGCCGGTGGTCCTCGGCGAGTCCGTCCAGGGCGTCGAGGAGCCGCCGGCTCCGCTCCCGCTCCTCCGCGGCGACCGCCGGGTCCGCCGACTCCGGTATCCGCGGCTCGCCACCGAGCAGGTCCGCCTCCCGGTCCGCGACGGCCCGCTGCCGACCCGCCGAGCGCACTGTGTTCCTGGTCTCATTGACGACGATCCGCAGCAGCCACGGACGGAACGCCGCGCCCTCCCTGAAACGCCCCAGCGACCGGTACGCCTTGAAGAACGCCTGCTGCACCACGTCCTCGGCCTCCGGCCCCGCGCCGCACGCCACGGCCGCCCTCAGCGCCACCGCCGTGTGCGCGCGGACCAGCTCCGCGTACGCCTCCGGCTCTCCGGCGCGCACCCGTGCGATCACCACGGCCTCGTCGTCGACCAGGCCCCCCTCCCGCGTCCTCACACCTTTGATACACCGGCAGTCGGGGATCGGTTCCCACACCTGAGAGAATGATGTGCATGGCCTCTGATCGTCCTCGCGCGCTCTCCGGAATCCAGCCCACGGCGGGCTCGTTCCACCTCGGCAACTACCTCGGTGCGGTCCGCCAGTACGTCGCACTGCAGGAGTCCCACGACGCCTTCTACATGGTCGTCGACCTGCACGCCATCACGGTTCCGCAGGACCCCGCCGAGCTGCGGGCGAACACCCGCCTCGCCGCCGCGCAGCTGCTCGCCGCCGGCCTCGACCCGGACCGCTGCACGTTGTTCGTCCAGAGCCACGTCCCCGAGCACGCGCAGCTCGGCTGGGTCATGAACTGCCTCACCGGCTTCGGCGAGGCCTCCCGCATGACGCAGTTCAAGGACAAGTCGGCGAAGCAGGGCACCGACCGCGCCACCGTCGGCCTCTTCACGTACCCGATCCTCCAGGTCGCGGACATCCTGCTCTACCAGGCCAACGAGGTCCCGGTCGGCGAGGACCAGCGCCAGCACATCGAGCTGACGCGCGACCTCGCGGAGCGCTTCAACGGCCGCTTCGGCGACACCTTCACCGTCCCCAAGCCGTACATCGTCAAGGAGACCGGGAAGATCTACGACCTCCAGGACCCGACGATCAAGATGAGCAAGTCGGCGTCCACGCCGAAGGGCCTGATCAACCTCCTGGACGAGCCGAAGGTCACCGCGAAGAAGGTCAAGAGCGCGGTCACCGACACGGACACCGTGATCCGCTTCGACCCGGAGAACAAGGCGGGCGTCTCCAACCTCCTCACCATCCTGTCCACCCTCTCCGGGACGAGCGTCGCCGACCTGGAGAAGAGCTACGAGGGCAAGATGTACGGCGCGCTGAAGACGGACCTGGCCGAGGTGATGGTGGACTTCGTCACGCCGTTCCGGGCCCGCACCCAGGAATACCTGGACGACCCGGAGACGCTGGACTCGGTCCTGGCCAAGGGCGCGGAGAAGGCCCGCGCGGTCGCCGCCGAGACGCTGGCGCAGACCTACGACCGGATGGGCTTCCTGCCCGCCAAGCACTGAGTCCTAGGACCCTGGCCACGAGGGTGGTGCAGGACGCACACTGGCGGCTGCACCACCACCACAGGGACAGCCACAGACACAGCCACACGACTCGACGGACGACGGAGGAGAACGACGTGGGGACCGTAACGCTCGGCGTTTCGATCGCGGTCCCGGAGCCCTACGGCAGCCTGCTCCAGGAGCGGCGCGCGGGCTTCGGCGATCCCGCCGCGCACGGCATCCCCACGCACGTCACCCTCGTCCCGCCGACCGAGGTCGCGGAGGAGCGGCTCCCGGAGATCGAGGCGCACCTCGCCGGGGTCGCCGCCGAGTACGAGCCGTTCCCCGTCCGCCTGAAGGGCACCGGGACCTTCCGTCCGCTGTCCCCGGTCGTCTTCGTGAAGCTCAAGGAGGGCGTCCCCCTCTGCAACCGGCTCCAGCACCAGATCCGGGACGAGGCGGGACCGCTCGCGCGCGAGCTCCAGTTCCCGTACCACCCGCACGTCACCGTGGCGCACGCCATCTCCGAAGAGGGGATGGACCGGGCGTTCGAGGAGCTCGCCGGATACGAGGCGGCCTGGACGTGCCGCTCGTTCGCGCTGTACGAGCAGGGCCCGGACGGCGTGTGGCGGAAGCTGTACGACTACGAGTTCGGCAGCGGCCGGCCGATCTCGGCCGTCCCGAGCCAGGGCGGCAGCCCGGTCGACACGCCGACGGTCACCCCCGCCGGCTGAGCCCGGCCGGCCGACCCCTCCCAGGCGCGCCTTCGCCTTCCCTGCGCCTTCGCCCTCCCGGTTCTCACACGGGCAGGAGGCGGAACAGCGGCCTCGGCACGTGCCGTACCGCCGCCATCACCATCCGCAGCGTCCCCGGCACCCACACCGTCTCCGAGCGGCGCCGCAGCCCCAGCTCGATCGCGGTCGCGACCGCCTCCGGGGTCGCCGAGCGCCGCGTCCTCGCGCGCCCGGCCGCCGCACTCGACCGCACCGACCCGGGCCGGACGACCATGACGTGCACGCCCGTGCCGTACAGCGCGTCCCCGAGGCCCTGCGCGAACACGTCGAGCCCCGCCTTCGACGAGCCGTAGAGGAAGTCACCGCGCCGGGCCCGCTCGCCCGCCACCGAGGAGAGCACCACCAGCGAGCCGTGCCCCTGCGCCTGGGCGCGCCCGCGCACACCAGACCGGCCGAGACGGCGCCCGTGTAGTTGGTCTGCGCGACGCGCACGGCGGCGACGGGGTCGGCCTCGTCGTGCGCCTGGTCGCCGAGGACCCCGAAGGCGAGCAGCACGACGTCGATGGGCCCCTCCGTGAAGATCTTGCCGAGCCGCTCCTCGTGCGACTCGGTGTCGAGCGCGTCGAAGGGGACGGTGCGCACGTCCGTGCCGAGCGCGCGGAGCGAGTCCGCGGCGGCGGTGAGCGCGGGGGAGGGGCGGCCGGCGAGCCAGACCGTGCGGACGCCGCGGGCGATCATCCGGCGCGCGGTGGCGAGCCCGATCGTGGAGGTGCCGCCGAGGACGAGCAGGGACTGCGGGGTGCCGAAGGCGTCCTTCATGGTGGGGTACTCCTCAGAGGGCGGTGGGTCTCGACAGCCATCAGGGTGACCGTATAGCCGTGTCTGTCGCTTATGCCGCCATTGCCTCCGGGATGTCGTTCACCGTCCCGCGTGCTCTGCCGGGGGATTCTCGTACTCCGGCCATCTGTAGGACCAACGGATCGAGGGGTACGCGTACGACATGGACTGGCTGACCAAACTCCCCGTCATCGGCCCCGTGGCCACCCGCCTCATGCGGACCCACGCCTGGCGCTCGTACGAGACCCTCGACGAGGTCCACTGGACCCGGCTCGCCGCCGCGATCACCTTCCTCTCCTTCCTCGCCCTCTTCCCCCTGATCACGGTCGCCGCCGCGATCGGCGCCGCGCTCCTCTCCACGGAACAGCTCGACAAGATCGAGGAGAAGGTCGCCGACCAGGTACCCGGCATCTCCGACCAGCTCGACATCGACGGGCTCGTCGCCAACGCCGGCACCGTCGGCCTCATCGCCGGCGCCCTTCTGCTCGTCACCGGCATCAGCTGGATCGGCGCCATGCGGGAGTGCCTGCGCGCCGTGTGGGGCCTCGACGACACCGACGAGGGCAACCCGATCGCGCGCAAGGGCAAGGACGCGCTCGTGCTCCTCGGCCTCGGCGGCGTCGCGGTCTGCTCGCTCGCCGCGTCCTGGCTCGGCTCCACCGCCGTCGGCTGGAGCGCCGACCGGGTCGGCATCTCCGGCGACGGGGCAGGCGGCTACCTGCTCCAGGCGGCCGCCGTCCTCGTCGCCGTCGTCGCCGACTTCCTGATGCTGCTCTACGTCCTGACGCTGCTGCCCGGCGTCCATCCGCCCCGCCGCCGGCTCGTGGTCGCGGCGCTCATCGGCGCCGTCGGCTTCGAGCTGCTCAAGCTGCTGCTCGGCGGCTACATGAAGGAGGTCGCGGGGAAGTCGATGTACGGGGCGTTCGGCACGCCGATCGCCCTGATGCTGTGGATCAACTTCACCGCGAAACTGCTGCTGTTCTGCGCGGCCTGGACGGCTACGGGTTCACGTCCGGATCCAGCGGAGCCCGCGAGCGACGACGACGCGACCCCGAACCGGACAGCGGCCAGCGACGGTTGACGAGGAAGACGGCGCCGGCGAGCAGGACGAGCGCCCCGCCCGCCACGCTCAGCGCGATCCCGACCCCGCCGGACTTCTCCTCGGAGGCGGCGGCTGACGACGTGTCCGGAGCGTTCTCGCCGGGCGCGGGCGCCGAACCGCCGTCCGAACTCCCCGTACCCGATCCCGAGCCCGTATCCGTACCCGTCCCCGTATCCGCCCCCGTGCCCGTCCCCGTGCCCGTACGGGCCGACGTGGGCGGCACCAGCTCGCCCACCGGGGTCACCTTCCCGGCCGCGGCGAAGCCCCAGTCGAGCAGCCGGGCGGTCTCCTTGTAGACCGCGTGCTGCTCCTTCGAGGACGGGTTCATCACGGTGACGAGCAGCACCTTCCCGCCCCGCTCCGCGACCCCCGTGAAGGTGGATCCCGCGTGCGTGGTGCTGCCGTTCTTCACCCCCGCGATTCCCTGGTACGGGGCGACGCCGAAGTCACCGGTCAGCAGCCGGTTGGTGTTCTGGATCTCGAAGGTCTCGCGCTTCTTGCCCGGCTTCAGCTCGCCGGGGAAGGCGGCGCGGGGAGTGGCGGCGTACTCGCGGAAGTCCTCGTTCTGCATGCCGCTGCGGGCGATGAGCGTGAGGTCGTACGCGGACGAGACCTGGCGCGGGGCGTCGTAACCGTCCGGGGAGACCACGTAGGTGTCGAGCGCCTGGAGCTCGGCCGCGCGGGCGTTCATGTCCTTCACGGTCTTCGGGATGCCGCCGTTCATGACCGACAGGACGTGGACGGCGTCGTTGCCGGAGCGGAGGAAGACCCCGAGCCACAGGTCGCGGACGCTGTAGGTCTGCTTCTCCTTGATGCCGACCAGACTGGAGCCGGAGCCGAGCCCCGCCAGGTCCTGGTTGGTGACCAGATGGTTCTGCGTCTTGCCGAGCTTCGGCAGCACGGTGTCCGCGAAGAGCATCTTGAGCGTGGACGCCGGGGCGAGCCGCCAGTGCGCGTTGTGCGCGGCGAGGACCTCGCCGTTCTCCGCGTCCGCGACGATCCAGGACCGGGCGGACAGGTCCTTCGGCAGCACGGGGGCACCGGGGCCCAGCTGGACCTGCGTACCGGGCTTGCCGAGCAGCGCGCCGCCGACCGCGGACATGGCGGCGGGCGGTTTGGGCTGCTTGTCCTTCGCGTCCTTCCCCTCGTCCGCGTGGGCCGCGGGCGCGGCGATGACGAGCGGCAGGATTACGGCAGCGGCGACCGCCCAAGCGGTCTTCTTCGAAGCAGACACGGTCGAGAACGTACAGGTACGGAACAGGGATCCGAACCCCGCCTGGCGGTTCGCCCACGCTCGTCCACCCGGACGCGGGGCCGGGGAGGCGGACGGTGATACTGGGGCCATGAAGCTCAGCCGTCGCGTCTCCTGGTTCCTGCTCGCGTTCGGGGTGTGGAGCTGGTTCATCTGGGTCACTTTCGTCAGGAACCTCTGGAACGACGGGAGCGGCCTCGCCTTCGACGACGCGGGCGACCCGACGGCCTATTTCTGGGTTCACCTGCTGCTCGCCGTCACGTCCTTTGTCTTGGGGACGGTGATCGGTGTGCTCGGGTTGCGTGGAGTGCGTGCCGCGCGTCGCGACACCGGTCACAGCTCCTAGTCGGCGAGAGAGAAAGAGGGGGTTCGGGGCGTGCTCGCCTTTCTGTTGGTTCTGGTCGTGGTCCTCGCGGTGCTCGGCGGGGTCCACTGGTACGTGTGGCGGCGCCTCGTGCGTGATGTGACGGTGCCGGGGGGCCTGGCGCGCCGGCTCGGTACGGTCGCCGTCGTCGCGCTGCCGTTGCTCTCGATCGCGGCGCTGACCTCCTCGCGCGCCGGTGCGCCCTTCTGGTTCCAGCAGGTCGTCGCCTGGCCGGGGTTCCTGTGGCTCGCCCTGCTGCTGTACGTGACCCTGGCCCTGGTCGTCGGTGAGGCCGTGCGGCCCGTCCTGCGCCGCCTGCTCGCCCGCCGCGTAGCCCCGGCCGCTCCGGCGGTGACGGCTCCCGAGCCCGCGCCTGCTCCGGCTCCCGAGCCCGTGCCCGTACCCGAGCCCGTGTCCGTACCCGAGACGGCGCCCGTGTCCGTACCCGAGACGGCGTCCGCGTCCGCCTCCGACGTGAAGGCGCCCACGGCCCCGGCCGACGCCCCGGCCGACACTCCTGCGGCCCCCTCGGCGCCCAAGGCCCCGGCCGACGTCTCCCGGCGTCTCTTCGTCTCGCGCGTCGTCGGTGGTTCCGCCGCGGCCGTCGCCCTCGGGACCGTCGGGTACGGCACGTACGGCGTGCTGCGCGGGCCCCGGGTCAAGCGCGTCACCGTCCCGCTCGCCAAGGTGCCGCGCGCCGCGCACGGCTACCGGATCGCCGTCGTGTCCGACATCCACCTCGGGCCGATCCTGGGCCGTGCCCACAGCCGGCGGATCGTGGACGCGATCAACTCCACCCAGCCCGATCTGATCGCGATCGTCGGCGACCTCGTCGACGGCACCGTCGAGAACCTCGGGTCCGCCGCCGAGCCGCTCGCCCGGCTCCGCGCCCGCCACGGCTCCTTCTTCGTGACGGGCAACCACGAGTACTTCTCGGGCGCCGACGCCTGGGTCGACCACGTACGCGAGCTCGGCCTGCGCCCGCTGCGCAACGAGCGCGTGGAGATCGCGGCCGGCTTCGACCTCGCCGGCGTCGACGACATCGCGGGGGAGAGCGAGGGCCAGGGGCCCGACTTCGGCCGCGCCCTCGGTGACCGCGACCGGGCCCGCGCCGCCGTGCTCCTCGCCCACCAGCCGGTCGTCATCCACGACGCCGTACGCCACGGTGTGGACCTCCAGCTCTCCGGTCACACCCACGGCGGTCAGCTCTGGCCGGGCAACTACCTCGCCGAACTGGCCAACCCGACGGTTGCGGGGCTCGAACGGTACGGCGACACCCAGCTGTACGTCTCGCGGGGCGCGGGCGCCTGGGGACCCCCGGTGCGGGTCGGGGCCCCCTCCGACATCACCCTCGTCGAACTCGCCTCGAAGCAGGCGTAATCGGGCGGCGGAGCAGAGGGGTCACTCCCTGCTCCGGGAGTGATACGTGCTGCTCATCGGCTTAAAGTCTCATATCCCGGACATATACCTGCTGTGTGAAAGTTTTTCCTTCCACTTGTGAAAGTCGTGTGATTGGCTGACGGTAATGCGGCGTTTTCGGGGGGCGTCGTGCCTGGGGTGGTACGAAAAAAGGAAGCACGGCAATGCGGTCGACGGTCCGTCTGCGGATCCTCATCACTTGTGGAGTACTGGTGGCGGCCGGAGTCGGGGGCTGGCAACTCCTGCCCTCCGACGACCTCCGGTCGGATCCGATCAGCGTCGGCACGACCGACGAAGTCACTTCACTCGACCCGGCCGGCGCCTATGACGCCGGTTCGTGGGCCATGTACAGCAACGTCTTCCAGTCGCTGCTGACGTTCAAGCCGGGGTTCACGACCCCGGTGCCGGACGCCGCCGAGAGCTGCAAGTTCGTGGGGGCCAAGCTCACCACGTACCGGTGCACGCTCCGCGACGACCTCTCCTTCGCCAACGGGCGCAAGGTGACGGCCGAGGACGTCAAGTACTCCTTCGAGCGGATGCTGCGCATCAAGACGGACGTCGGTCCGCAGCCGCTCTTCCCGACGCTGAAGAACGTCGTGGCCGACGGCCGCAACGTCACCTTCAACCTCAGCGGCCGGGACGCCACCTTCCCGCTGAAGGTGGCCACGGGCGCCGGCTCGATCGTCGACAAGGACCAGTACCCGGCCGACAAGCTGCGCACCGGGTCGGCCGTCGACGGCTCCGGCCCGTACGTCCTCAAGGAGTACAAGCCGGGCGAGTCCGCGCTCCTGGAGCCCAACCCCGCGTACAAGGGCGCCATCACCAAGGCCGGCGGCGAGGTTCTCGTGAAGTACTTCGGCAAGTCCGAGGACCTCGCCGGCGCGTGGAGGTCGCAGCAGGTCGACGTCACGCACCGGCAGTTGCCGCCGGAGTTCCTCGCGACCCTGGGGACCGAGGGCGGGACCCGGCTCACCGAGGCCGAGAGCGCGGAGATCCGCAACCTCAACTTCAACGTCCGGCCCGGCTCGCCGATGGCGGACAAGGCCGTGCGTCAGGCCGTCGCCGCAGTCATCGACCGCCCGGAGATCACCACCGGCGCCTACAAGGGCACCGTCGAGCCGCTGTACTCGCTCATCCCGCAGGGCTTCGTGGGGCACAGCACGGCGTTCTACGACACCAACCCCGCGCCGAGCGCGAAGAAGGCGAAGAAGCTCCTGAAGGACGCCGGGGTGGAGACGCCGGTGAAGTTCACCTTCGGCTTCCGCGCGGACGCCACCTACGCCGCCGAGACCGCGGAGATCAAGCGGCAGCTGGAGGAGACCGGCCTCTTCGAGGTGAAGGTCGTCGAGGCCGACTGGAAGAGCTTCCAGAAGGCGTACGCGCGGGGCACCTACGACGCGTACACCGTCGGCTGGCTGCCCGACTTCCCCGACTCCGACAGCTTCACCGCGCCCCTCGTCGGCACGGAGAACACCCTGCACAACGGCTTCTCCAGCAAGCGGATCGACTCCCTGGTCGTCTCGACGCAGCAGTTCAGCGACCGCTCCCGGGCGACCGGGGACTTCCGGGCGATCCAGACCGAGGTCGCCGACGACGTCCCGCTCGTCCCGCTGTGGCAGAAGAAGGACTACGTCCTCGCCACGGAGGCCGTGGGCGGCTCCCAGTACCTCACGGACGGCACCGGCATCTGGCGCCTCTGGGAGCTCGACTGGATCTAGCCCTCCTCGGCCGGCGGCTTCGGGGTGGCCCGCTTGGGCTTGCCCGAGGCCGCCATCCCGGCCGCCGTCGGCATGAAGTCGGAGAGCAGCTCGTGCGTCTCCTTGACGAGCGGTCGGAGGATCCGGAACCGGGAGAGGGAGATCGCGCGGGCCGTGACCGGCGCGAGCCGCTCGACGAGCCGCCGGCTGTTCGCGGCGCCCTCCGAGCGGTCGTACACCCAGAACAGCACGAGTCCCATCTGCTGGAGCCACAGCAACTGCGGGAGCGCCTCGGCGAGTTCCGGGTCGACCTTCACCGAAGCGCCGCGGATGACCCGCCGGTGGACCTCGATCGCCGCCTCGCGCGGGCCCTCCGACTCCGGTGAGAACGGGCTGAGCGGGCTGTCCGGGTCGGCGGCGTTCTTGAAGAACTGCGCGGCGAACTCGTGGTACGGCTCGGCGATGTCGAGCCAGCCGAGGTAGACGCCCCGGATCCGGGCCGTGAGGTCCTTCTCGGGGCCGTTCAGGATGGACTCGACCGCGGCCTGGTGCTCCTGGGCGATCCGGTCGTAGAAGCCCTGGACGAGGTGCTCCTTGGACGAGAAGTAGTAGTACGCGTTGCCGACGGAGACCCCGGCCTCCTGGGCGATGGCCCGCATCGTCGTCTTGTCGTAACCGCGCTCCTTGAACAGCCGGAGCGCGGTTTCGAGGATGAGCGTGCGGGTCTGCTCGCTCTTCGGGGCCTTCTTGCCGTCGGCCTTCTCGACGTCGGCCTTATCGGCCTGGGCCTTTTCGACCTGGGCCTTTTCGACTTCGGCCTTCTTCTCTTCCTTCACGTCCTTCACGGCCCCGAGCCTAGTCGGGTCGGCCGGGTGCCTCGCAGCGCCCGTCCTCGGCCTCGCAGGCGGGCCCCTTGAGGGCTTCGCGCCACTTCGCGGCGGCCAGGACGGTCACCCGCGCGAAGGGCTGCCCGGCGGGGGTGGCCAGCCAGTGGGCCTTGGCCCGGTGGTCGGCGAGCGCCCAGAGACAGACGATCCAGGCGTTCGTCTCCCGGTAGACCTGCCCCCGGTCCCCGACCACCGTGATCTCCCGCAGGGTGGCGGAGTGGTCGAGTTCCGGGAAGCGGCGCCGGGCCTCCTGGGAGCCGGCCGGAACCAGGTCCAGCGGCACGAGCTGCCGCTGGCGCAGCAGCCAGTGCCTCAGGTGGACGCAGAGCGGGCAGTCGGCGTCGTACAGCACGGTCAGGCGTCCGACGGGGGTCGGCACGGTTCAGCCCTGCGGTGCGGGCGGGGCCCAGGGGCCGCCCTTGGGGCCCGCGGTCCAGCCCTGCGGCCCGACCGGCGGGACCTGCTCGCGCTCCATCACGCCCCGGCGGCGGATCTTGTTGAGTACGTACACGTTGCCCAGGTGCATCACGCCGAGGACGAGCAGGACGACCCCGAGCTTGACGGAGAGGGCCTCGAAGAGCGAGCGGGCGTCGAGGACGGCCTCGTCCTGGCTCAGGTAGAGGGCGACGAAGCCGAAGTTGACGAGGTAGAAGCCGACCACGAGGAGGTGGTTGACGGCCTCCGCGAGCTTCTCGTTCCCGTGCAGGACGTCGGCGAGGAAGATCCTTCCGTTACGGCTGAGCGTGCGGGCGACCCAGACGGTCAGCGCCACGCTGATCAGCAGGTAGACGACGTACGCGATGACAGTGAGGTCCATGCCCCACCCTCCCTTGAACGCGTTCAAAAGCTGTTGGGCATGACTGTAGACCTCCTCTTGAACGTGTTCAAGTCGCATGTTCAAATCAGTGGCCACCCGGCTTCGCCCCCTCTAGGGTCGGCGGGTGACGCTCTCTCATGACCTGGCCGGCCCAGGCCCCTCGACCGTCGTCCTGCTGCACTCCGGGGTCTGCGACCGCCGGATGTGGGACGGACAGTTCCATGCGCTCGCCGACGCGGGCCACCGTGTCGTCCGCTGCGACCTCCGCGGCTTCGGCGACACCCCCGTCGATGCCCCGCACACCCACGCGGAGGACGTCCGCGACCTCCTCGACCACCTCGGCGCCGACCGCGCCGCCCTCGTCGGCGCCTCCTTCGGCGGCGTCGTCGCCCTGGAGTTCGCCGCCCGTCACCCCGGCCGCGTCACCGCGCTCGCCCTGCTCGGCTCCGGCAGCCCCTGCATGGAGCCGAGCGAGGAGCTGCGCGCATGGGGCGGCCGCGAGGACGCGCTCCTGGAAGCCGGCGACCTCGACGCCGCCGTCGAGCTCAACGTCGACACCTGGCTCGGCCCCGAGGCCGACGAGACCGCCCGCGCCCTCGTACGGGAGATGCAGCGGCGCGCCTTCGACGTGCAGCTCGCCGCCCCCGAGGAGTTCGGCCCGGTCGACCCCGAGGTCACCCGGGACGAGCTCGCCCGGATCGGGGTCCCCGCCCTCGTCGTCAGCGGCGCCCACGACGTGCCCGACTTCCGGGCCGTCGCCGACGACCTGACCGGCCTCCTGCCCGCCGCCCGCCGGCTCGACCTCGACTGGGCCGGACACCTCCCGGCCCTGGAGCGCCCGGACGAGACCGCCCGGCTGCTCACCGCCTTCCTGGCGGGGGTCTGAGCCTCAGCGGAAGCGCCGAACCCCCGGGACGAGCGCCGTGCCGAGGCAGCAGCCGCCCACCACCACCGCGGCGGCGAGCAGCGGCACCTCCGGCCCCCAGGCGGCGGCGGCGAGCGGGGCCAGGGCGTAGCCCAGCGGCATCGCGGCCAGCGAGAGCAGCCAGTCGTACGAGGTGACCCGGGCGAGCGCGTGGTCGGGTATCGCGCGCTGGACGGCGGTGTCCCAGACGGGGGAGAGGAAGCCGAGGCCCGCCTGCGCGAGCCCGTAGGCCGCGATCGTCAGCGGCGCGGGCGCGGCCACGGCGAGCAGGATCAGCGGCAGGGCGTACGTGGCGAGCCCGAGGTTCGCCGTCAGGACCGGGCGCTTGGGGCGGGCCCGGTCGGCGAGCAGTGCCCCGAGGAGGAAGCCGACGGCGCCGACCTGGAGCAGGACGACCCAGGTGGTGCCGCCGCCGAGCCGCTGCACGGCGACGGCAGGCCCGAGGGTCATCAGGACGGCCGCGGCGCCGTTCCAGGCGCTGTGGCCGATCAGGCTGGTCCAGTACCAGTCCCGGGAGCGGACCTCCTGCCAGCCCTCCGCCAGGTCGGCGCGGAGCGAGCGGCGCGGGATGGGCACCCTTTCCACCCGTACGGCCGTCAGGAGCAGGGCGCTGACGGCGAAGGTGGCCGCGTCCAGGACGAACGCCCAGCCGGGCCCCACCGTCAGGACGAGGGTGCCCGCGAGCGCCGGTCCGCC
The DNA here is from genome assembly GCF_042717315.1 of Streptomyces sp. NPDC058650. Lineage (NCBI taxonomy): Bacteria > Bacillati > Actinomycetota > Actinomycetes > Kitasatosporales > Streptomycetaceae > Streptomyces > Streptomyces sp. NPDC058650. The sequence goes on along the minus strand of NZ_JBHXRL010000014.1, from coordinate 13,479 downwards.
GAGGCGGCTGGCGCTCCGGGCGACGCTCATCGCCGCGTTGGCGCGGTGCAGCGCCTCCGGCGCGACGGTTCCCTTCACGAGCGGTGAGCCGGTCGGCATCGCGAAGGCCCCGGCGGCGCCGCCGAGCGCCTCGGCGACGGCGAGGACGGCGAGGCTCGGGGCGCCGCCGAGCAGCTGGAGGCCGACCAGGAGCTGTGTGGCGCAGCGCACGAGGTCGGTGACGAGGGCGACCGTACGGGCGTCGAAGCGGTCGCCGACGACGCCGCCCAGGGGCAGCAGGAGCAGCCGGGGGACCATGGCGCAGCCGAGGACGAGGGCGAGCGCCGACGTGGATCCGGTGGCCTCCAGGACGGCGAGGGCGAGGGCGGCGGGGATCGCCGCGTCCCCCAGAAGGGAGAGGGTGCGACCGGCGAAGAGAAGACGGAAGGAGCGGGTGCGCAGCGGGTGGGGGACGGCGGCGGGCGCGGCGGCGCGCACGGGAGCGGCGGGCATGGACCGCAGAGTATTTCGGTATCGAATAATTCGTCAACGAAATACTTTCCCCGGGAGGCGATCCGTCCGCCGACGTACGATCACTGCATGGCGCTCCCCGAGGAACCGCGTGCCCCCGGCGAACCCGGCGAACCCCGCGACTGGACCGACGACCACGTCGCCCGCTGGCAGCCCGTCCTGCCCGGCCTCGACCCCGTCGTCGAGGGCGCCGTCACCCGGATGAAGAAGCTCTCCGTCCACTTCCGCCGGGTCAGGGAGCAGTCACTCGCCGACTTCGACCTGGAGCGATACGAGTTCGACACCCTCCACAAGCTCGCGGGCCGCGGCGGCAGCGCCGCCCCCTCCGAGCTGGCCCAGGACCTCGACCTCGCCCCCGCCTCCGTCTCCGGCCGCCTCGAAGCCCTGGAGAAGCGCGGATTCGTCCGCCGTACGCAGTCCACGACCGACCGGCGCCGGGTCGTCGTCGAGCTCACCGACGCCGGCCGTCAGACCTGGCTCGGCGCCATGGACGTCCTCGGGCACGAGGAGTACCGCCTCCTCGGCGTCCTCTCCGCCGAGGAGCGGAACCAGCTCAACGACCTGCTGCGCCGCATCATGATCGAGGCGGAGAGCGCGGAGCACGTCCGCCACTGGGACTGACCACGCCCCGGGGACCGACCGCGCCACGGGGACTGCCCCGCGCCCCGGGGGCCGACCGCCCTGCGGCCGGATCAGATGCTCAGCGAGCGCGCGTAGTTGATCTGCGCCATCGCCCAGTGGATGGTGTCGGGGTGCATCGCCGGGATCATCGTGGAGTGGTGCCTGCCCCCGCTGTTCACGGTGATCTGGACGAAGCCCGTCGTCGCCTTCTCCTTGATCAGCAGGAACAGCAGCCCCAGGCCGCAGGCCGCGACGAAGAGACAGGCCAGCACGATGCCGACCGTCGAGATCTTCTCCTCGTTACGCGACAGGTCCATCACGTTCCACACCGCGCCCCTCAGCGGCATGGGGCCGGCCGGGGTGAGGATCTGGTCACCGACCACAGTGATGTCCCCGATGGCGAACGACGGCGCCCCGCCCGTCGGGTACGGCGGCGGCACGGGCACGCCGCCCGGCAGCGTCGCCTGGTAGGCGGGCGCCTGGTACGGCCCCGGTCCCGCCCACGGCGTCGCGTCCTGCGGGTACCCGTACCCCGGAGTCCCGGCCCCCTGGCCAGGCCCCCACGTGTACTCCCCGTCCGCGTAGGGGTTCGGCTCGCTCATCAGTCCCCGCTTTCCACGACGCAACTCCGCAAAGGCAAAAGCCCGCTCCTGCACGCGCAGCGTACAGAAGCGGGCGTTTGCAGCCGAACCAGACGTCAGAAGCGACGCGTGATCAGCGCGCGCTTGACTTCCTGGATGGCCTTCGTGACCTCGATGCCACGCGGGCACGCGTCGGTGCAGTTGAAGGTCGTGCGGCAACGCCACACGCCGTCCTTGTCGTTCAGGATCTCCAGGCGCTGCTCGCCCGCCTCGTCACGCGAGTCGAAGATGAAGCGGTGCGCGTTGACGATCGCGGCCGGACCGAAGTACTGGCCGTCGTTCCAGAAGACCGGGCAGGACGACGTGCACGCGGCGCACAGGATGCACTTGGTGGTGTCGTCGAAGCGCTCGCGGTCCTCGGCGGTCTGCAGACGCTCGCGCGTCGGCTCGTTGCCCTTGGTGACCAGGAACGGCATGACGTCCCGGTACGCCTGGAAGAAGGGCTCCATGTCGACGACAAGGTCCTTCAGCACCGTCAGGCCCTTGATGGCCTCGACCGTGATCGGCTTCTCGGGGTTGATGTCCTTGATCAGCGTCTTGCAGGCGAGCCTGTTCTTGCCGTTGATCCGCATCGCGTCCGAGCCGCAGATGCCGTGCGCGCACGACCGGCGGAAGGTCAGCGTGCCGTCGACGTCCCACTTGATCTTGTGGAGGGCGTCGAGGACGCGCTCCTTCGGGTCGATCTCGATCGGGAAGTCTTCCCAGACCGAGGCGTCCGAGATCTCGGGGTTGAAGCGGCGGATCCGCATCGTGACCGTGATGTACGGGGAGGCCGCGGAGTCCTTCTCCACCTTGTCCAGTACGGGGGTAGCCATCAGTACTTACGCTCCATCGGCTGGTAGCGGGTCTGGACGACCGGCTTGTAGTCGAGACGGACGGTCTCGGAGCCGTCCTCGCCGACCTCGCGGTACGCCATGGTGTGGCGCATGAAGTTGACGTCGTCGCGGTTCGGGTAGTCCTCGCGGTAGTGACCGCCGCGGGACTCCTTGCGCGCCAGGGCCGAGACGGCCATGACCTCGGCCAGTTCGAGCAGGTTGCCCAGCTCGATGGCCTCCAGGAGGTCGGTGTTGAAGCGCTTGCCCTTGTCCTGGATGGACACGTTCTCGTAGCGCTCGCGCAGCTCGGCGATCTTCTCGACGGCCGTCTTGATCGTCTGCTCGGTGCGGAACACCATGACGTTGGCGTCCATGGTCTCCTGGAGCTCGCGGCGGATGTCCGCCACACGCTCGTTACCCGTGGAGTTGCGCAGCTTCTCGATCGTCGCGACGACGAGGGACTCCGGGTTCTCCGGCAGCTCGACGTAGTCGTGCTTGACGGAGTACTCGGCCGCGGCGATGCCGGAGCGCTTGCCGAAGACGTTGATGTCGAGCAGCGAGTTGGTGCCGAGGCGGTTGGCGCCGTGCACCGACACGCAGGCGACCTCGCCGGCCGCGTACAGACCCGGGACGACCGTGGTGTTGTCCGACAGGACCTCACCCTCGACGTTGGTCGGGATGCCGCCCATGGCGTAGTGCGCGGTGGGCTGGATCGGGATCGGGTCCGTGTACGGCTCGATGCCGAGGTACGTACGGGCGAACTCGGTGATGTCCGGGAGCTTGGCGTCGAGCTGCTCCGGCGGAAGGTGCGTCAGGTCCAGGTAGACGTGGTCGCCCTCGGGGCCGCAGCCGCGGCCCTCGCGGATCTCCGTGTAGATGGAGCGGGAGACGACGTCACGGGACGCGAGGTCCTTCATGACCGGCGCGTACTTCTCCATGAAGCGCTCGCCGTCCTTGTTGCGGAGGATGCCGCCCTCACCGCGGGCGCCCTCCGTCAGCAGGATGCCCATGCGCCAGATGCCCGTCGGGTGGAACTGGAAGAACTCCATGTCCTCCAGGGGCAGACCGCGGCGGTAGCACGCGGCCTGGCCGTCACCGGTCAGGGTGTGGGCGTTGGAGGTCACCTTGAAGAACTTGCCGGTGCCGCCGGACGCGTAGATCACGGCCTTGGCCTGGAAGATGTGGATCTCGCCGGTGGCCAGCTCGTAGGCGACGACGCCCGCGGAGTGCTTCACACCGTCGATCTCGGTGATCAGCTGGTCCAGGACGTAGAACTCGTTGAAGAACTCCACGCCCTCCTTGACGCAGTTCTGGTACAGCGTCTGGAGGATCATGTGGCCGGTGCGGTCCGCGGCGTAGCAGGACCGGCGGACCGGGGCCTCGCCGTGGTTGCGGGAGTGGCCGCCGAAGCGGCGCTGGTCGATGGTGCCGTTCGGCGTCCGGTTGAACGGCAGGCCCATCTTCTCCAGGTCGAGGACGGCGTCGATGGCCTCCTTCGCCAGGATCTCGGCGGCGTCCTGGTCGACCAGGTAGTCACCGCCCTTGACCGTGTCGAAGGTGTGCCACTCCCAGTTGTCCTCCTCCACGTTGGCGAGCGCGGCGGCCATGCCGCCCTGCGCCGCGCCCGTGTGGGAGCGGGTGGGGTAGAGCTTCGTCAGCACGGCGGTGCGGCTGCGCTTCGTCGACTCGATGGCGGCGCGCATGCCGGCGCCGCCGGCGCCGACGATGACGGTGTCGTACTTGTGGATCTTCATGACGTGGATTACCTCAGCCCCGTGCCTAGCGGATGTTCGGGTCGAAGGTGAAGATCACCAGCGTGCCCAGAAGGATGGTGAACACCGTGGCGGTGTACAGCAGGCCCTTGAGCCACAGGCGCGTGTTGGCCCGCTCCGCGTAGTCGTTGATGACCGTACGGAGGCCGTTGGCGCCGTGCAGCATGGCGAGCCAGAGCATCAGCAGGTCCCAGACCTGCCAGAACGGGGACGCCCAGCGGCCGGCCACGAAGGCGAAGCCGATCTTGGAGACGCCGCCGTCGAGGAAGAGCTGGATCAGCAGGTGGCCGAGGACCAGGACGACCAGGACGATGCCCGAGAGGCGCATGAAGAGCCACGCGGCCATCTCGAAGTTGCCGCGGGTCGCCTTGGGCGTCTTGCCGGTGCGCTTGCGCGGGGCCTCGATGTACGGCGCGGGGTTGTCCACGTCGTACACGGCGCCCTCGACGGGGCCGATGGCGGCGGAGGAGGTGGTGTCAGCAGACATATCTGGCGTCAGCTCCCGAACAGTTCACGTGCGGCGTGGCCGAGGACGGGGTACAGCGAGCCCGCCATCAGCACGACCCAGATGCCCACGACGGTCCAGAGCATCTGCTTCTGGTAGCGCGGGCCCTTGGACCAGAAGTCCACGGCGATGACACGGAGACCGTTCAGCGCGTGGAAGAGGATGGCGGCGACGAGGCCGTACTCCAGAAGAGCGACGATCGGCGTCTTGTAGGTCGCGACGACCTCGTCGTACGCCTCGGGGGAGACGCGGACGAGAGCGGTGTCCAGCACGTGTACGAACAGGAAGAAGAAGATGAGGACGCCGGTGACTCGATGAGCCACCCAGCTCCACATTCCTTCCCGGCCGCGGTACAGCGTTCCAGCCGGCACGGAAAAACCCTCCGGGAGCGGGGATCAGGGTCGGCCGGCTTCTCTGTCGGTCTGACCCGGCCGGGTACGGTCCACCGGCCCCGGTCATCGTAGCGACGACTTGTCGGTTCGCTCGCGCGGGGTCCACCGGTGTGATCAAACAGGCACGGACGGGCTATCCCACAAGCCGAAATCGCCCTGTTCCGGTCGGAATCACGCTTCGGAGTGTCGGAGCGTGAGGCCCTCGGACAAGCGGAAGGCGAGCCGGGCGCGGGCGAGCCGCCTCAGTTCGTCGGCGGCGATCACGCGCTCTTCCTCTGGTTCGTTGCCGAGACGTGACCGAATGCCTGCCAATACCTGGTCGAGACGCTCTCCGGGCCGCACTCCTTCGAGGCTGATCACGAACGCGTGTCCGAAGCTGCTCTCGTACGCGGCGTGGGCGGCCCGCAGCGCGGTCCGCGCCGCCGGCGGGGCGTCGGGGTGCGGCGGGGCGGAGGACTCGGCGGCCAGTGCCTCGTCGAGATCGGCGCGCGGCAGGTCGTAGCCGGCCTCGTCGGCGGCGGCGAGCAACGCGTCGATCGTCGGGTACGGGCGGTGCGCGGTCACCCGTTCGGCCCAGCGGGGGCTGTGGCAGCAGGAGAGGAGCAGGGACTCGGCCTCGGCGGCCGAGGCGGCGTTGAAGCGCGTGAGCCCGTGAGCCGCGGGGTGGGAAGGCGGCGGAGTGGCGGGGCCCTTGTTCTGGGCGGGTATGGCAGGCGTGTCCGTGGAGCCCGGCTTCCGGCAGGGGGCGTGGGTGTCGCTGGTCAGCGTGGGCTCCGGTACTCCGGGACGGGTGGGGTGGGCGTGACTCAACGTTATCGACGAGACGAGGGAAGTGTCCGACGGATGCGCGAATTTCACCCGGAAGGGAGAGTTTCGGAACATGTGATGGACGATCCGGTTCCGTTCCCCCGATTGGCCGGACGGCCCTCCGTACGGGAGGATTCCGAATGATGCGGTACTCCATACGGGTGCCCCGCCGGGGCCCCGCACTGATGGCGACCGCGGTGGCACTGGCCACCGTGGTGGCCTGTTCGAACGGCTCTCCGTCCGGGGCGCCGTCCCCTGCCTCGCCCTCCGGCGGTACGACCACGAGCGCCGCGCCCACCAGCGCGCCGCCCTCCCCGACGCCGACCCCGACGCCGACCCGGACGTACCCCCTTTCCACCGCGCCCCGCACCATCCCCGCCGTCCGCGACCACGAGGCCGCCCGCGGCCCCGGCTGGAAGCCCGCGCCCACGGCCGGGATCGTCCTCGGCGCGAACAGCGCGGGCCTCGCCGACGAGGGGAAGCTGCTCGCCGGGGAGCTCGGCGTCCCGTACCGCGGCGCCGTCGCGGCCGGGCCCGGCGACGTGGAGCTGGCCCTGGGCGGGACGGGTGCCGCCGAGTCGTACACCCTCGTCGTCCGCGACGGCCGGGTGCGGATCAGCGGGCCCGACGAGGCCGGGGTCTTCTACGGCACCCGGACGCTCAAGCAGTCGGTCAAGGCCACCGGCGCGATGCCCGAGGGCACCGTCACCGACGCCCCCGCGAAGCCCCAGCGCGGACTGAACCTCGACATCGCCCGCAAGTTCTTCACCGCGGAGTGGATCGAGGCCCGGCTCCGGGAGATGGCCGACCTCAAGCTCAACCAGTTCGGTCTGCACTTCTCCGACGACCAGGGCTTCCGGATCGCCTCGGACACCCACCCCGAGATCGTCTCGGCCCAGCACCTCACCAAGGCCGAGGTGCGCCGGATCCTCGCCCTCGCGCAGACCCTGCACATCACCGTCGTGCCCGAGATCGACTCGCCCGGACACCTCGGTGCCGTCCTGCGCGCCCACCCCGACCTGCGATTGCTCAATGTCCAGGGGGTCCCGCGCCAGGGTGCGATCGACATCTCCAAGCCCGCCTCGGCGCGGCTCGTGGACGAACTGCTGCGCGAGTACGCCGCCCTCTTCCCCGGCGGCTGGTTCCATGTCGGAGCCGACGAGTACCAGGCGCTGACCGTCCGCTCCCCCGAGGCCTCCTATCCGCAGCTGGCCACGGCGGCCCGCCAGAAGTACGGCCCCCAGGCGCGCGTCCAGGACCTGGCGGAAGGCTGGCTGAACGACCGCGCGGCGGTGGTGCGCGACACGGGCAAGGTGGCGAAGGCCTGGAACGACGGTTTCTTCCGGGGCGGTGTCGTCAACGCCGACAAGCGCATCGAGGTCGAGTACTGGACCGGCAAGGAGATCGGGGCCCGGCCGCCCACCGAGTACCTGGCCGAGGGCCGCGAGGTCGTGAACCTCAACGACGAGTACCTCTACTACGTCCTCGGCGAGCCGAACGAGTTCACGTACCCCACCGGCCGCCGCATCTACGAGCAGTGGACCCCGCTGGTGCTCCGGGGCACGACGCCGGTCCCGACCCGGTACGGACCCCAGATCCTCGGCGCCCGCTTCGCCGTCTGGTGCGACCTCTCGGGCGCGCAGACCCAGGCACAGGTGGCGGAGGGCATCCGCCTGCCGCTGACGGCCCTGGCCCAGAAGGTCTGGGACCCGACGAAACCGACGATGACCTGGGACCAGTTCCGGGCGCTGGCGGAGAGGGTGCGCTGAGCCGGATTGCTAGCAGAGTGCTGGCAATGCGGCTAATGTTGTCGCATGGCCACTCTCTACGTGCGAGACCTGTCCGAGGAAGCGCTGACCGAGCTGAAGATAAGGGCCGCCCGCAACAGGCAGTCCCTTCAGGCGTACGCGAGGGCCCTGCTGGAGCAGGAAGCCGCGAGCCCGTCGCTGGAGAGCGTGATCGCCCGCATTCAGGACCAGGCCACGGCGCGGCTCTCCACCGAGGACGTGGCTGACGAGATCGACCGGGGGCGGCGCGAGTGATCGTCGTGGACGCGGGCGCGCTCGTGCTGCTGCTCGCCGACGCAGGGCCGGTCGGAGCGGCGCTGAGGGAACGGGTGAGGGGGGAGCGGCTACTCGCCCCGTATCTGGTGGATGTCGAGGTGACGTCCGCGCTACTGGGCAGGCATCGTGGCGGCAAGCTGACCGACCGGCAGCTGGATGACGCCTGTGCGGCATTCGCGGAACTGCCGCTGCGCAGGTCGGAGCACCTGTTCCTGCTGCCGCGCGTGCGCGAGCTGTACGCGAACCTCAGCGCGTACGACGCCGTGTACGTGGCGCTCGCCGAGGGGTACGACGTGCCGTTGGTGACGAGTGACGGGCGCATCGAGGGCGGTGTGCGGGCCACTCGGGCCAAGTGCCCGGTCGAGGTGTTCAACGAGAAGACCCACGGGGCGCCGTAGGGCGCTGTCCCGGCCCTATGCAGCGCGGTGCGGCACTGGCATGATTCCGGCCGCGCAGTGACGAAAAACCGCCCCTCGGCGCAGTAGGGGAAGTACTGCGTCCGCATCGGGTGGCGAGGAGGCGTCCATGACGTCAGGGACGGGCCGGAGCCTGCTGGAACTGATCGACGGGGCCGACGAGCGAGGACTGGCCGCGGCCGGTCTCGCCTGCCTCGACCGCTGTCTACCGCTGCTCGCCGCCGACGGGGGCGACGCCCTGCGGCCCGTGTGGGCGGCCGTCGCGCGCGGCGACGGGGCGGCGTGGGGCGAGGCCACCGCCAAGGCCCTCGTCGAGTTGGACACGGCCCGCACGGAGGCCGCCGAGGACGTACGCGCCATGCTGGCGACCGCCCCGCCCGCGTGGACCGTCGAGGCCCTCCGCACCTGGGCCGGCGCCTGCTCCGCCACCGCCCTCGCCCTGCACGGCCGGTTCGACGCCGCCGGCGTCCCGGACGGGCTCGTCGAGCGCTGCCGGGCCGGGGACGCGGACGGCGCGGGCCCGCTGCTCGCCGGGGAGCTCCGCCGCCAGCAGGCCGTCCTCGAAGCGGCCGCCCACGGCCCGACCGGACTGCGCCGGGCCCGTGAGCTCTCCGTCGAGGGCGGCAGGGTGCTCCGCGCGGTCGTCTCCCGCCGGGCCCGCACCGCCTGAGACCTCAGGCCTCCGGCTTCGGCTCCTGGATCGACGCCGAGGCGATCGTCTCGGCGATCTCCCGCTCCGCCGTGGCCTTGTCGAGGCCGAGGCCGGTCAGTACGCCCGTACCGTCCTCGTGCTCCAGGAGCGCCAGCAGGATGTGCTCGGTGCCGACGTAGTCGTGGCCGAGGCGCAGGGCCTCGCGGAACGTCAGCTCCAGGACCTTCTTCGCCGCCGCGTCGTACGGGACGAGCGCGGGCGCCTCGGCGACGGCCGGCGGCAGGGTCGCCGCGACGGCCTCGCGGACCTGGTCGAGGGGCACGCCCTTCGAGAGGATCCAGTACGCCGCGAGCCCCTCGGGCTCGGCGAGCAGGCCGAGCGCGAGGTGGGCGGGGAGGATCTCGTCGTTCCCGGCGGCCGTGGCCTCGTTCTGGGAGGCCATGACCACGTTCCGCGCCCGGGGGGTGAAGCGGCTGAACCCCGCGTTCGGGTCCATCTTCTCCGCGTCCGGATCCTTGGGGACGAACCGCTTCTGGGCCGCCTGGCGGGTGACGCCCATGCTGCGGCCGATGTCGGCCCAGGAGGCGCCGGAGCGCCGGGCCTGGTCCACGAAGTGGCCGATGAGGTGGTCGGCTACATCGCCGAGGTGGTCGGCCGCGATGACCGCGCCGGAGAGCTGCTCCAGGGCGTCGGGATGGACCTTCTTGATCGCTTCGATGAGCTCGTCGAGACGGACGGGGACCTTCGGAACGACTGGATTCGTCATGAGGCAACCCTAGGTTGACACTCATGGGGTGTCAACTGTCGGTTGACAGTGAAGAGGGCGCAGTGCGCCCAGCCCGGGACGGGCGACGTGAACGGCGGGGGGAGGGCGGAAAGGGAGACGACCGGGGCCGCCACCCCCCACAGGAGAGGCCCCGGTCGTCATCCACGGAGCCGCAGCACGGCTCCGTACTCCATACAGCGCCGATGATGCGTTTTCTGTCACACCGGCACGTGCACCCGCACGTGCAGCTCGGCCGCCGTCTCGAAGGTTGCAAGTTGCACAAAGACCCCGGACCGCGTGGACGCGACGCGGGGGCACGACGTAGCGTGCAGATGCGCGAGGCAGCGTGGCGGTGGTGACCAGCCGCGACGACGCGACGACGCGACCGACGAACAGGGTTTGGGGAGTGCTGGGGGACGACGCGGAGCTGACGGCCGCGGTGCTCGCTGCGCAGGACGGGGACGAGAACGCCTTCCGTACTGTGTATCGCGCCGTGCATCCTCGGTTGGTCGGCTACATACGCACACTGGTCGGCGAGGGCGACGCCGAGGACGTCGCCTCGGAGTCCTGGCTCCAGATCGCCCGCGACCTCGACCGCTTCAGCGGAGACGCGGACCGCTTCCGCGGCTGGGCGGCCCGGATCGCCCGCAACCGCGCGCTCGACCACATACGGATGCGCGGCCGACGGCCCGCCGTGGGAGCCGACGACACCGAACTCACCGACAAGCCCGCCGAGTCCGACACCGCGGACGAGGCGCTGGAAGCCCTGGCCACCGGCCGCACCATGCACCTGATCGCCCAACTCCCGCAGGACCAGGCCGAGGCCGTCGTCCTGCGCGTCGTCGTCGGCCTGGACGCCAAGAGCGCCGCCGACACCCTGGGGAAACGCCCCGGCGCCGTACGGACCGCCGCGCACCGGGGGCTCAAGAGACTCGCCGAACTCCTCGGGGCGGACGGGGCCGGTGCAGACCTCATCGCGCTGGACGGTGTGCCTCCGCAACGCGGGCGCGGACCGGGTACCACGGGCCCCGGCGGTGTGACGCATTCACGTCCGCGTACGCAGAAGGACATGTGATGGCCGACGAGCGCTACCAGTGGCTCGACCAGGAGGCCGCGGAGCGGCTGCTCCGGGGCGAGCCGGTCGACGCCCTCGACGACCCCGCGCACCCCGAGGCCAGACGACTCGCGGACGCCCTCGACTCGGCCCGTACGCCGTCCATCGCCCAGGCCGGACAGGCCGGACAGGCCGAGCTGCCCGGCGAGGCGGCGGCGCTGGCCGCCTTCCGCAGGGTCGCGGCCGAACGCGCCGCCCTCGCCAGGACCGCGACCCCGGTCGGCACCGGCCGTGCCGCCGACCGCGCCGAACTGGGCCATGTGCGGCTCGCCCCCGCCACCGCTGCCGCGCGCCGCCGCTGGGGGCTTTCCGTGCGGTACGGGCTGGCCGCCGCGGTCGCCGCCGTCACGGTCGGCGGCGTCGCCGTCGCCGCCGGTACGGGCGTGCTGCCGCTGATGACCCCCGAGCCCGCGTCCTCCGTCACGGCGGTGGAGCGCCCGGACCCCGTCGTGACGGGCTCGCCCGGCGTACGGAAGGACCCCGAGGCGCCCGCGGTGGGGCCGGACGGCGTCGACCGCTCGCCCGGTTCGTCGCCCTCGCCAGGGGTCTCGACGTCCCCCGGCTCGCCCTCCTCGCCCGCGTCCCCTTCGCTCTCCGCGCCGCCGGCCACCCGGCACACCCCGGAACCCGGCCGGACGACGTCCCGCCCGGGCGGGGACACCGGCAACGGCGGGGCGAGCGGGCGGGAGAAGGCGATCGAGGCCTGCCGGGACTACCGGTCCGGCCGGCTCGGCGCCGCCGACCACCGGAAGCTGACGGGGACCCTGCGCGGCGGCGAGACCCTCAGCCGGTACTGCGACCGGATCCTCGGCTCCGGCGGCACGGGCGCGTCCGCCGATCCCCGGGAGGACGGCAAGGCGGACGACGGCAGCAAGGACGGCAGCAAGGACGACGACAAGTCCGACGGGAAGCGCGACGGCAAGCAGGACAGCGCGAACGACGGCGCGAACGGCAGCGCGGACGACGGCGCCGAGCGCCGGAACCGCGGCTCCGAGGAGGCGGACAAGAGCCTCAGCGGAACGTTTCCCGCAGCAGGTGTGACACTTTCCGGGCCGTCGGCGCAGTACTGAGTGAGCCGACTGGTCATCGGCCGCGCGACGAGCCGGGGTTCCCCCCGTACCTACGGCTCCGCGCACCCGGCGCGGGTGGGGCACGTTCCCCCGGTCCCACCCGCGCCCCTTCTTCTCCCCGTCACTACCAGTGGACGACGACCTTGTCGCCGACCTTCACCTCGTCGAAGACGGCCGAGAGCTTCGCCCGGTCCCGGACGTTGACGCAGCCGTGCGAGGCCCCGTTGTAGCCGCGGGCCGCGAAGTCCGCCGAGTAGTGCACCGCCTGGCCGCCGCTGAAGAACATCGCGTACGGCATGGGCGTGTGGTAGATCGTCGACGTCCACTTGCGGGCCTTCCAACCCACGCTGAACGTGCCCTCGCGGGTCGGGGTGTTCTCCGAGCCGAAGCGGACGTCCATGGACGAGACGACCCGGCCGTCGATCATCCAGGCCAGGGTCCGGCTCTCCTTGCTGATGCACAGCACCCGGCCGGTCATGCAGCGCGCGTCGGGGGTGTCCAGCTTGTTCGTCGTCGACGGCTTCAGTTCGTCGGCGGTCGGCTTCCGGCTGGCCGTGAGCAGCCGCTCCCAGGTCGTCGCGTCGACCGAGCCCGTCCGCGGCAGCCCCTGCTTCTTCTGGAACGCCGTGACCGAGGCCGCCGTCATCGTCCCGTAGAAGCCGGTGGGGGCCCGGTCGAAGTGGCCGAGCTGCCGGAGCCGTGCCTGGAGCTCGCGGACCTGCTCGCTCTCGTCGCCGTCCTTCATGAGGGCCTCGGGGGTCGGCGCCCCGGTGCTGGGCGAGGCGGAGGGGGACGGAGGCTTGTCGTCCGTGGTCGGCGTGACGGTGGGCGTGACGGTCCGGGCGTCGGTCGGGGCGGCCGTCGGGGCGTCCGTCGAGGACGCCGTCGCGCTGGGAGCGGCGGACGTCGACGCCTTCGGCGCCGTCGACGACGGGCTCGCGCCGCCGCCTGCCGGATCGGCCGCCTGGGCCGTACAGCCGGCGGCCAGTGCCACCGCTGCCGCCGCCAGCACCGCTCTGCGTATGACGGACGTGGTCCGCTTCATCGTTGCCCCCCGGGACGAGTCGTGTGTACGTAGGGATGCTTCCTACGCACGTCCGGTTGCGCACGCGTGTACGAAGGAACGGGAGGGAGCGCGCGCAAGCTGTGAGGAAGGTCCCAGCGTGCTGCCCTCCACCGGCCGCACGCCCGCCGCTACAGTCCGTCGCGAGGGTCGGTACCGCTGAGCAGCAGGTCTATCGGGAAGGCACAACACATGGCGCGCGAGTCGGAGTCGGGGCTGCCGATCGAGCCGGTCTACGGGCCGGGGGCTCTGGAGGGGTGGGATCCTGCCGG